>JAHFRX010000174.1 GCA_023266075.1 Legionellaceae bacterium
TTGCTGTCATATATGAATCTTTTAATCGTCAATACGGCCTTAGCAGTAGAGTGTTATCTTGTTCTTAAAAATACATTTGCGGGTGTTTTAGCAACACGAGATCAGCATTTACGCGTCAATGCCTTGGAGCAATTTACGACACAAATTCGTCAGCGACGTTTTGTCTTATTAAATTGGCTTTTTTTATCATTAATGCATGTTGCTACATTTTTGTGTTTTAGTGGTTTACTTGATATTTGGCCGTGGGGACCATTTTTTGCTGTAGGATGTCGATTGGTGCAACTGGTCTTAGCGTCTATGCGTTATCATGATGAGGAAACGACGTATCATGCGCATGTGAATGGATTATTAGAGCAAATCAATCAACTTAACGATAAAGAGCAGCGCCTGCTATATGAGATAGCGCATACAGAAGATAAAGAAGAAAAAGCAATATTACTATTAAAGCTGAAATTGATTTCCGAAGATAGGCAGTCATTGCAGTATCTATATAGAAAAACGAGAAATGATTGGGCGCTAAGAAATGATGAATTTAATCAGCTGTCGATTCTCAGCACTTGTTTTTTTGTAGGCGTAATGATGTTTAGTTTTTTTGTCATTCCTGCAACGATTATTGCGCCGCCGATTGGGTTAGCGATTGGATTTTCTGGTGCGGTGATTTGCGTTATTTTTGTCATTGCTTTATCGGTGATGCGTTCGCGTTTTACAAGTGAGCGTACACGACAAGAAATGCTGCAGCCTGGCGCTCATACAACCACGCTCATGGATGAGCAGTTCAGCACTTACATGCGTCGCTTTTTGGAACTTAAAGCTTTACCAGATAGTCCTCAAAAAGAACTTGAGATGAAGCAGTATTATTTACGTATGCTGCAGTTGGTGAACCGTTCTACTGTACAGGCACAAATACTGGAACACCAGAAAATAAATTTATGGATGACGGTAGCGCGAGACATATTGATTCCAGTAGTTGCGTTATCTATATTTTTGGCTATCCCAACACCGATAGGTTTGGGGGTAATCTTAAGCCTTATTGTGCTCCATTTTTTTGTGAAAAAAATTTTTGAAGCGTATCGGCCCATTGTGACACACCCACTGAAATTTGATGAAAAAGCATATGAGAAATTTGCCGAACATCCTTCTTTGAATAAACTCACAGGCGTAGATTTTAATACTAAATATAAAAATAGTTTTTTCAATTCAAAAACACCGGATGATATGCTAGATGATTTTACACCTGATTTTGGATTAGGAGGAAATCAAGCTTAACTCCACCAAAGCCCATTCATCGCGTGTTTGCATTGTTTCAAGGTGAAAGTCATTTGAATAAACGTCAACCAGCGTTTGTGCTTGAGATGTAAAAATACCCGATATGACTAGTTTTCCTTGAGGTTTTAATAAACGATGAAACGTTTCTTTAAGACTTAATAGTGGTGTGAGTAAGATATTCGCAATAATGATGTCGACTGTGGTGTTTAATGCTTCTGGATGAGTGATGGTGAGTGTATGAGGCGAGATTACATTCATATCTCGATTTTGTGCTGTGGCCAGTAATGCTTGATCGTCAATATCAACGGCATAGGCATGTTGGGCGTGCAGTTTTAGGGATGCAAGTGCTAAGATACCTGAGCCGCATCCGTAATCGATCAATGTTTGATGCGTTAGGTCGTGTTGATCTAGCCAAGCCAAGCATAAAGCCGTTGTTGCATGTGTGCCTGTACCAAAGGCAAGACCTGGATCTAGGATAAGATTCACCGCATTTTTATCCGGTGGTGTGAGCCATGATGGACAAATCCAAAGACGAAGACCAAATTGTATGGGCTGAAAACGCTCTAAACAAACACGCTCCCAATCTTGCTCAGGTAACACTTCTATCGTTTGCGTGGTATGAGCGTGGTTTTTTTGTACACATCGCTTTGCTTCATCTGCCTCATCTGCATCAACGAACAGCGCGTGCACAATGAGCTTGTTCCATAAAGGCGTTTCTCCAACACCAGGCTCAAGAATCGGCATGTCTTCAAAGTCCATCATCGAGACGGAGACCGCACCTAATGCTTCGAGTTGCTCAGAAAGCGCTTCGACGTCTTGTTGCGAACAAGGAGCAATGCGTAATTCATACAAAAAGGGTTACTCCTCGATTAACATTTTTTCAAGGTAGTGAATATTTGTTCCACCGTTGATGAATTCTTTATTATTAAAAATACGTCGATGTAATTCAATATTCGTCTTAATACCTTCGATAATAATTTCATCGAGAGCATTACGCATTTTTGCAATGGCTTCATCGCGTGTTGCGCCATAGCTAATCAATTTTCCAATCATGGAATCATAATGAGGAGGCACGACATAGCCATTATAAAGATGGGAGTCAAAGCGAATACCAGGACCACCTGGCTGATGCAACCAACGAATGACGCCAGGAGAGGGCATAAATGTCTTAGGATCTTCTGCGTTGATGCGACACTCGATAGCGTGACCTCGGAAATGAATCTCTTCTTGCTTTAAAGCGAATGGTAATTCGCTGGCAATTTTAATCTGCTCTTTAATCAAGTCAATACCGGTGATGAGTTCGGTGACGGGGTGCTCAACCTGAATACGTGTATTCATTTCAATGAAATAAAAAGCTTCATCTTGGTAGAGAAATTCGAAAGTGCCAGCACCGCGATATTTTAATTTCTGGCAAGCTTTGACGACAGTTTCACCCATTTTTCGTCGCAGTTTATCAGAGATCCCAGGTGCCGTTGCTTCTTCTACTACTTTTTGGTGTCGTCGTTGCATGGAGCAATCGCGTTCACCCAGATGTACTGCACGTCCTTTACCGTCACCTAAGACTTGAAATTCAATATGTCTTGGATTTTCTAGAAATTTCTCCATGTAGACAATCGGGTTATTGAAAGCGGCGTGCGCTTCGCTTTTGGTTAAAGCGATGGCGTTAATTAAATGTGCGGCTTCTCTAACGACACGCATGCCGCGACCACCCCCACCGCCAGCTGCTTTGATAATGATAGGATAGCCAATTTTTTCAGCCAGTTTTAAATTTTCCGTCTCATTGTCACCTAAAGGACCATCAGAGCCAGGTACACAAGGAACCCCCGTTTTTTTCATGGCAGCAATTGCAGAGACTTTGTCTCCCATTAAGCGAATAGTTTCTGCACGAGGACCAATAAAACAAAAGCCACTTTGTTCGACGATTTCAGCAAAATGAGCATTTTCAGATAAAAAACCATAGCCAGGATGAATAGCGACCGAATCAGTAATCTCGGCAGCGGAGATGATTGCCGGGATATTGAGATAGCTTTTTTGTGAGGACGCAGGTCCGATACACACTGTTTCATCCGCGAGCTTGACATGTAATAAGTCTTTATCGACGTCAGAGTGCACAGCGACTGTTGCGATACCCAGTTCCTTGCATGCCCGTAAGATAC
>JAHFRX010000035.1 GCA_023266075.1 Legionellaceae bacterium
CCATGTCTTCTTTTGTTGGAATTTCGATCGGTAAGTGAGATTTAAAGAGAGCTTGCTCTTCATCTGTCGGTGAGCATAAATCAACCCAGACAGCTTCTTTGAGCAAAGCGATGTGATCAAGCGTAAGCGCTATGGGATGTTTGGTCTCATGTGTTAAGTAGGTAATCATTTGAGCCGCTCTTATTTAGTACTCATATTGCTATGGTAATCGATACATCGTGTGCTCACAATGGTACAAAATTTAATGTGCTATTTCATCATCATTTGAGAGGATAGGGTTCACTTGTAGATCGGTATAAATATGCATTACGGCGACACGTGTATATTCACAAACCTCCATGAATGAGCGCTCATCATCATGTGAAACTTCGATTGCTTCATAATCAAGACTGGCAAACTCTAAGATATGTTGTAATGCCTCTTTGGTTTCTTCGTCCTCAAACTCATGTTCCTCAATGCCTGCCATGGTAATACCTTGTGTGTAGCCATCGCACCATTCACTAAATGCGTGAGCACGGTCGATGAGAGATTCATGGTCGTCCGGCAAAAGTAATTCAAATTCATAATGTTGCTGAGCCATTTGTTGCTCGGTAATGGCAAATAAATTAAATAGTGCCCGTGCTGCAACGCGTGTTCTTTCATCATGTTGTTGAGTCATCAGCGCTTTAATATAGGTTTCACCATCTTTGAACGCGCCGGCTGATAAGTAGCCACACATCACGCCGTGTAACCTACTGCCTGACAAAGGTAGATTTAGGATGGCGATGGCATTTGAAAAAGTTTCATACGCAGGGAGTTGCAATGTTGTTTCAGGCATCATGTGCTTTAATCTCTAAAATTATCAAATTGTAAAGGAAGTTTGATTTCTGATTTTTTGAGTAATCCGATGCATTCTTGTAAATCATCACGGTTTTTCCCAGTAACACGTACTTTATCACCTTGAATGGATGCTGTTACCTTTATTTTACTGTCTTTAATGCATTTCACAATATCTTTTGCACAAGGTTTATCAATACCTTGTTTGAACGTCATTGTTAATGAAAAAAATTTACCACTGTGAACGGGCTTGTCTTCGATATCGGTACCACTAGCATCCAAGCCACGTTTGACGCAATGATTTCGAAACATGTCTTCTAACTGCCGGACCTGAAAATCAGACTCTGTTTTTAAAGTGACGATAAAATCATCAAGCGTGACGGTTGCTTCTACACCACGAAAATCAAAGCGCGAAGTGAGTTCTCGTGTCGTATTTTCAACGGCATGTCGAAGTTCAACGTCATTAATTTCAGAAACGATATCAAAAGAAGGCATAAAAATCCTTTAAATTTTGATTAAACTCCTATTTTACCTCGATCACGTTTGAAAAACTATGGTATTTTCCTGTTGCATGTGGTGTAAGATGGGAAAATACACTATAATCATCCTGCATATTTAATATTTGATATTAATATTACAGGATGAGTTGATGCGCTATCGCCACCGTGTTGCTGAAGCCACATTAAAACGTTATTTAGCCGCTTTTCCTGTGGTTGGGGTTACGGGTCCACGACAATCTGGGAAATCAACTCTTTTACGCCACCTACTACCCGAATACGCGTATTTTACTTTTGACAATCCTAAGCATCGATTTGCTTTTTATGATGATCCTGAGGGATTTTTACACGCCAAAAAAACACACGTTATTTTTGATGAGGTACAGTATGTCCCTGAGATTTTTAATTACATTAAATTGTACGTTGACGAAGCTCGTCTTGATTATGGTAATTTTATTTTAACGGGGTCTAGCCAATTTCAATTTTTACATCATGCAACAGAGTCATTAGCAGGACGTATCGGGTTACTCTCTCTTTTACCTTTTCAATATTCTGAGATGCCGACGACACTACATCAAACATCTTTATTTCAAGGCGGTTATCCTGAGCTTGTGATGCGAAATTATGCAGAGTCTTCTTTATGGTATGCCGCTTATCTTGAAACTTATCTGAGTAAAGACGTTCGAGCCATTGCCAACATCGGTGATCTACGTGATTTTCATCGTTTCATACAGTTACTTGCCGCTCAAGTTAGTCAACTCCTTGATATGTCAGTTTATGCTCGTGATCTCGGCGTTTCTGTTCCCACTATCAAACGGTGGCTTTCTATTCTGGAAGCGTCGTATATTATTTTTACACTTCCACCTTTTTATGAAAATTATGGAAAACGCGTCATTAAAAGTCCAAAAATTTATTTTTATGATACAGGACTTGTTTCTTATCTCACTGGGATAACAACGTTTGAACAATATGACCAAGGGCCACTTTCAGGCCATTTATTTGAAAACTACATCATCAGTGATATCGTGAAAAGAGAATTACACATGGCCACTCACAATAAGATGTATTATCTACGAACTCAAGATAAAGCGGAAATTGATCTTATTATTGATCGAAAAGTGAATAAAACATTCATCGAAATCAAAAAATCAGCCACATTTAATCCGAAAATGATTCATGCACTAGCGCATTACGCACCACCCCATAGTGAACGCCTCGTACTCTACAACGGTGATCCTTATGAGCATCGTGGTATTAAAATAATACCTTTTTCAAGTTATCTTCAAGAGTAGCGCGGATAATAGAACATGTATGGGGAAGTTACTGGCGTAAATATCGTATTTTGCAGTTTCTTTGGTATAATCATCCTCTGTAATTTTTAAGTGTTGAATTGAGATGACTGCAAAACGTGTAGATAAACAAGCCCTTCGCGCCGCAGCGCATGTATTAAAGCCTGTTGTGTTATTGGGCGCAAAAGGCTTGACGCCTGCTGTGATTCAAGAGATAGACATTGCTTTAACAGTACATGAGTTGATTAAAATTAAGCTTACTGGTGTCGAGCGAGAAGATAAACAAGCGCTTCTAGACACGGTTTGTCACGAGCTTCATGCGATACTTATTCAAAAAATTGGGCACGTCGCTGTGTTGTACAGAAAAAATCCTTAAATCTTTCGCTTAATCTTTGCTGTCGCTATGATTTTAGTGACAATTTCTTCGATAGAGTAGCGTGTTGAGTTCAAGAAAGGGATTTTTTCACGACGAAACATGTTTTCGACTTCTGCAACTTCGCGTCGACATTGCTCTGTTGAGGCGTATTGGCTATTTGGGCGGCGCTCTGTTCGAATATGCTCTAGACGCTGTGGGTCAATCGTTAAACCGAACAGTTTATTTTTATATGGCCTCAAATGTTCAGGAAGCTTGAAATTCATTAAATCATCTTGCGTAAAAGGATAATTAGCGGCCAAAATACCAAATTGTAGCGCCATATATAAGCAACTCGGTGTTTTTCCACAGCGTGAAACACCGATTAAGATAATATCAGCCTCATTATAATCTTTTGTTTTGAGGCCATCATCGTGCGCGAGCGCATAATTAATTGCTTCGATTCGATGATCATAGATGGCTTTATTCGCAACGCCATGTGTTCGGCCAACAGTGTAAGACGATTTTGTGCCTAATTCTTTTTCAAGAGGCCCCACAAAGGTACTAAATAAATCAAGTACACACGCATCTGCTTCTTTGATATGTGCACTGATTTCAGGGTTGACTAACGTGATGAATGTAATGGGTGTCGTACCGGTATTGACTTTGCATGCGTTAAGCTCTTGAACAACCGCCTCTGCTTTTTCAAGTGTATCTACGTAAGGAATCGTCTTTTTTTCAAAGTTGATGTTCTCAAATTGAGTCATAAGGCTATCGCCAAGAGATTCTACAGTGATTCCGGTGCCATCAGAGATCATAAATGCATAACGTTTCATGATGATGCGATTGCCTCATTTAGTGCAAATCCATTTAAAATACCTGGGGTGAATGGATTGAGCGGTGTGATCGTTTTAAGGAGGTAGCGTCCGGCATAGCCGTTCACTTCAAATAGTATCTGTAACATACTACTGTCTTGCTCGTCCGTTAATATATTAATTTTTTGTAACATTTTAAAAAATGCCCATGGTCCCATTTCAGCGAGTTCGTACTGTTGACCCTCAATGGAGGTTAAAAGTAATGTTGCACCGGATTCAGGCCAGCGGAAATGTGTGAGATGATCCGTTTTTTGTGTATCCATAATCGTTTCAGGGCCTAAAGATAGTTCAAATTGCTCAATGACAGGGTCTAGCATCATTTTTTGCAAACTAAATTCGATCCGAGTGCTGTCTGTCGCGTGAGGGAAAAACATTGCGGTAATGATATTGGCTCGAATGAGCTCGTTTATCATCGTTTCTGAAATGGGAAGTTGATAGTCATCGACACTACGTGGCTTCCACTGTGCTGTTGATGTATCAATAAATGGTTTTAAGTAATCACTGATAAAATTTTGTAATGTGCCGTGATTTGCAAAAAAGTGATTAAAGTCAGCGATAGAGACTTCGCTTGTTTGTAGTGAGTCAAAAGGATAACGTGCTGCTATTGTTTGCATATACGGTTGGAAAACGAGTTGTTGCCACTGCGTATTAATGTATTGTTTGGTATCGTTCATGATGAGATACCAAGCGTTGTCTGCAAGTTGTTTCACCCATCCTGAGATGGGTTCTGGGAGTTGTTTTGCTTGGTTATAGAGTAGGGCTAAGGGATTGGTATGATTGTCATTCTCAAAACGCATTTTGCTAAAAAGAAAAGCAGAACGTCCCTGATCATTGACGACACTTAACGTCATTAAGAAGGGTTGAAGCTCTTGAATGGTACGAATTAATTCGCGAATACTTGCGGGGCTGACTAAGTTGATCGTAGTAAATTGACTTGCAATAAAGCGATTGAATAAACTATTCTGATGTTTAAAATCGGGGCTTGTTTGTGCCTGGATAAACGTAATCAGTTTTTGAATTGCTTCTGACGCGTAGAGTGTATGTGTTGTTTGACTGGCGTCTTGATAAGTTGTAGCGCGTGCAAGTAATATTTTTTGTGTGAAGTGCTGCCACCAGAGGACGTAGTCATAACAATATGCTTCTTCTAATGCATTGACCAGCCCTTTTAAATCTCGGCGTTGTAAGACCCAATTGTCTTGTTCGATGTGAGTGACAATGTTGGGTAATGAGAAGAGTGTTTGATCAAAGCCATTTTTAGTGAAATAAAAAGGGACATGCTCGAGGGGAAGGGTAAAGCCAGGAAAAGACAGCGTTTCTTTAGATTGAGAAAATTGTTTTTTGGCAAGAGAGTAGTAAAAATAGCTCATGGGGAGTGCATTTAAATAGTTACGTACGTCCTGTACGACGTGTTGATTGATGGTGATAGGCGGCATAGACTTTTTTAAGACATGCTTGAGCAAGACGATCAGTTGTTGGAGATCTTGATTGTGATCTTGATTTTCCCATGTGTTTTTAAACCAAGTGAGGACCGCTTCGTCATTACGTTTGTGTGGCTCACTTAACATCAAGTATATTTTTAAAGCTTCATAGCGTGCAACCGGTGATTCTTGCGGTGAGATCAAAATATTTTCAATTGTTGCACGAACAATGGGTAAGAAATCATGCTGTAATTGCGCATCAGTCGTGTTTTTAATCGTCATTTTAAGCTTTTCTAATGCATGACTTGATATGAGTTTCGGCGCGTAATGTTCCATGATTGAGGCAGCTTTTGATAAATGAAAAAGTGCTTGTGTATTTTGATGCTCCTGATGTATGCCAAGGTCGTACGCCAAAAGTTCTTTAGATAAGTTATCAAGCGCATGTTTTGAGTCGACATAATGATGTGTGACCCATGCAATGAGTAACCCAAAGGCACTTGCAAGAGCATAGAGTTGTATTTGCTGCCGCCGAGGTATTTTAGCGTAATGGTGCTGAGTCAGTTTTTGAAAAGCAAGGAGTGCACCCTCAATAAAATAGGCGCGATAATTTGTAGACTGTGCGTGATATGGTTGTATCGTGAGGGCATAATCATGACTAATTTTTTTATCCAGATGATTCGTACTGACGCCACCTTGCTCAGCACTTGTAAAATAAATTGCTTGTATGCGACAGTAGTGATCGGAGCCTGCAATCAATGTTTGGAGCGCATGGCGCAAATTTAGCACTTGCAGCGGAAATTCTCGAATTAAAGTACGCTTAACACTTGAGCGCACGGAGTGCATTTTATGAATGACTTGTTGCTCGAGATAATGTATCCACTGCTCGAACCGTGATTTAAAATTATTCGCAAGCTGCCCCTTTAAGAGTCCCCAATCCAAAGAAAATCCCAAAGGCTTGGCAAGTTCACTCGTGTGATCGTGTTGAAAAAAATCGATAAACCCCGCAACACCATCCATTTTTGTCAACATAAGTCCAACATCAATACGATGTTTCAAAGCCTGGCCAAATTGATGAATTTGCTTAATATTTTTTTTAATTAGCGCTGTGGCGTCAATCGCCTCTATACCACATAAAGTGTTGACATCAATGGTCAGAAGTAACCCAGATATTTTGACGCGTTTATGACAGCCATTGAGTTCTTTGAGCGTTGTTGAAAGAATCGTTGTTTGTTCATGAAGCCATGCTTCAGTGAGCTCGATGACAATTCCAAGCTGATTATAGTAGATGTCTACGGTGTGTTCGTTTGTGACCTCCACATGTTCAAATTGACTTTGTCTGAGTAGAGCACTTTTCCCAGCGCCTTTGGGCCCAATCAATAACACCAAAGATAAGGGATTTTGATAGGGCTTTAACGTCCATATTACTTTTTTAAGAGCATCTTTCAGTGAGAGAAGCGAGTTATCCATGCTGTTCCATATGTGTTTGTTCTGATCGCCCCATGACGATAATTTTCGTTTTTTCAGAAATGAGCACTTGTGTACTGACAAAGAGAAGAGAAATGAGACTAAAACCTATCACCACACTTTTCCAAAAATAGGGGTGTACTTTTTCATGCTCAGTATGAAGTGGAGGGTGCGTGTCTTTGAAAAGACGAATCTGTTTATGTGCGCGATGTCGTGTAATCATTTCATAAAGTTCATGAATTAAATTATCAAGCGCCTGTCGGCTGTCAGCGCGCGTATGATATTCCCCTTCAAACCCGCAAATGAGACAGTAATAAGCCACCTCAAGTAAATCAAGATATTGATTCGGTTGTTTTTGCATGAATGTCACGAGATCAAAGAAGCGTTTTTCGGGACCAGATTCGCCTTCAGAAATAGGCGTATATGCAATAAATTCGGCCGGTTTTCCCTGAATGCGGATATATGTTTTACCAATCAGTTCATCCAATGTTGCACTGACAAGATATGCTGCGACAGTGATAAATTCCTGCGTGGATTTTAGGCTTGCTAAGCGGCTACGGAAAGCACACCATTCATGATCAATGTTATTTTTAATCACATTGATGGTGGGTAAGGTCTTGGTTGCAGTGAAGCGCTCGAGGAGTGAGAAAATGGGACTTGCTGCTGTTAACAGTGGGTTAATAGTGAGAGGGGCGGTGTAAATTTTTGAGCGAAAATAGCCTTGTTCTAGCGGGTGAAAGGCACCTGTTAGTTCTATCAGTGACAAGTCAGCGGACATAGATTTCTCGAACATGGCATGATCATAGTTGATAGTATGTTATATCGTATTAGTTGACAATCATTAAATTTTTGATATGGTTTCACTGCTTGGACCAGCCCTTAAGAATATGGAAATTCTCTTTTTTTTAGCAGGCATTGCCGTAGTGCTCATGCCTTCATTTTTGCCCTTATGCGTTGTCGCTCTGGGATTATTTTTTGATTTCTCACATCGATTTATCATGTGTTTTGTGGTGGGTTGTTTGTGGGCATTGTTACATCAATGGTGGGAGACACCACGGCGTTTTGATGGTGTAGAGCGGAATACCCTGTTGACGGGTGTTATCGCGTCCATTCCTAAACACGTGAATGAAAAAATACAATTTGAGTTTTTATTAATGTCGCCGACAAAGGCACGTGTTCTGTTGACATGCTTTGATCATTGCCCAGCGCTTCAATTAGGCCAAGCATGGCACGTGACGGCAAAATTGAAAGTGCCACGTCAATATCGTAATCCTGGCGGTTTTGATTATGCCGCATTATTGCGTGCAAAACATATTGCGTGGACGGGATTCACCAAACAAGGTACGTTTAAGCGTGATGAACTCCCTATACCGCTGAGTGTACGATGGTTAACATGGCGCGAGGCACTGGCAGCACCATTTGCAATATCTATGCTTGATGAAAACAGCCGTGGTGTTGTGGAGGCACTGACGTTGGGTCTTAGTACGCATCTTTCAGAAGACATATGGGGCTTATTTAGGCGAACGGGCACAACACATTTAATGGTGATTTCTGGTGCGCATATTGGTTTGGTTGCGGGGCTCACATATCAATGTGTACATTATGCATGGCGACACGTTGGTCGGTTAAGTGCATATGTGCCTGCAATGCGCGTCGCGCGTTATGTGGGTTTGTTGTTTGGTTTTTTATATGCACTCCTTGCAGGATTTGGCGTTCCCGCTGAACGAGCTACACTTGCCTTTGGTGTGTTGTCATTACGTTACTTTGTACCTTTTTATTTTACACCAGGTCAAGCTTGGCGAATGGCGTTATGGTTTGTTTTATTTTTTGAGCCACATGCCGTGTTACAACCTGGTTTTTATTTGTCTTTTATTGCTGTGGCGATTTTAATCAGTACCCATCAACGTTTTCAGTGTGGGAAGTTTAAAAAAATGCTGCTCTTACAAGGGGCGTGTTTATTTGGACTCATGCCATTGACGCTATATTGGTTTAACTATGGGTCTTTAAATGGTTTTTTTGCAAATTTGATTGCCATTCCGTGGGTGAGCTTTGTATTGATTCCTTTAGGTCTCGTGAGTGTTTTCTGCTCATTACCGAGTGTGCTATTTCTTCTGCATCATGCCATTCATATATTACTGGTTTACTTGGCATGGATTGATACGTTTTCCTGGGTCAATATGACGTATGTTTTTTCTGATGCAGTATCGCCGATGGTCATGATGCTAGTGATGGCGATTGCCGTCTTGATACCAGTTCGTGCGCTTTTCGGAATTTTGGTGTTATTGTTTGTTTCAGCGTGTATGCCAACACGTTTATTTTTGAGATCGCATGAAGCAGAAATAGATGTCTTAGATGTAGGACAAGGATTGGCGATAATTGTTCGAACAGCGCATCATACGTTGATTTATGACACAGGGATGAAATTTTACCATGGTTCAGATATTGGGCAGTTGGTGTTGGTGCCTTATTTGAAGCACGTTGGTGTGACGTATTTAGATAAAGTTGTGATCAGTCATCCTGATTTAGATCACCGCGGCGGACTTCTAACGCTGAGTCAATCTTTCAAGACGGGTATATTGTTGGTTGATGATCCAGAATATTATAAAAGTGCTCAAAATTGTCATGATTTTCCTGCTTGGGTGTGGGATGGCGTGATGTTTCAGTTTCTTCCGATCCAAATGCCATTACAGAGTAAAAACAATCATTCGTGTGTTTTGAAAGTCAGTAATCAGAATACAGCAATGCTGTTAACTGGAGATATCGAGCGTCCTGCTGAAGCGTATTTAGTGAAAAATTATGCCTCAGAACTTCGTTCAAGCGTATTACTGGTGCCGCACCACGGTAGTAAAACATCGTCGTCTTTGGCGTTTTTAAAAGCTGTTTCACCGCAATTTGCAGTAGTGTCTTATGGTTTGGATAATCGCTATCATTTCCCGCATCAAGAGGCGCTGTCAAACTATACCATAGAAAAAATACCGGTATATTCCACGATGCAATATGGCCTGTTGAAAATCATTCTGTCTCAACGTGCAGTAGTTCTGAATGTTTCTTAAACGCTACATGCTTCCGTATGCAGTTCGAGTTTTTTTAATCCCAATTTTTCAAATAACGCATTATCTTTTTCGGGTTTTGGGTTTTGTGTGATTAATAGCTTTTCACCAAAATGAATCGAATTCGCACCTGCAAAAAAGCACAATGCTTGAAATTCTTCAGACATTTGTTCGCGCCCTGCTGAGAGGCGGACGTATGTTTTTGGCATGAGGATGCGCGCCAGTGCGACAATACGAATGAAGTCAAAAGGGTCAACATTTTTATTTGATTCTAGTGGTGTGCCTGGGATAGGAATGAGTTTATTAATGGGCACAGATTCTGGTGGCTCTTCTAAATTAGCGAGTAAGGTCAACATGCTGATTCTATCATGGGCCGTTTCACCGAGTCCTAAAATACCGCCACTACAGATTTTTACACCGGATTCTCTCACTTTTTGTAATGTGTCGAGTCTATCTTGAAAGGTACGTGTGGTAATGATTTCTTGATAATATTCAGGGGAGGTATCTACGTTGTGATTATAGTAATCTAAGCCTGCATCTTTGAGTTTGGCGGCTTGACTGTCTTTCAGCAATCCTAAGGTAACACATGTTTCCATGCCTAATTTTTTGACCTCACTCACCATTTGACACACGGTGTCTAAGTCTTTTTCACGAGGACCTCTCCATGCGGCTCCCATACAAAATCGCGTGCTGCCCATCGTTTTTGCGCGTTTGGCGGCTTCAACAACATCATGAATTTCCATCAACGGCTCTTTTTGTAAGCCAGTATTATAGTGTGCTGATTGAGGGCAATATGAGCAATCTTCAGGGCAAAGACCTGTTTTAATATTTAAGAGTGTGCTAGTCTGAATGGTATTGGGTTCAAAATTTTCACGATGCACAGAATGTGCGTGATACAGAAGTTCGTTAAAGGGTAAGGCGTAGAGTGCTTCAGCCGCCTCAACCGTCCAAATTTTTTGTTGTGCCATACACCACCTTTAAAAATTAGGTTAACTATGCTTGAGTGTTATCAACAACACTGCGAAAATCTGCAGCGTACAGGAAATTATCGTCAATTGCCAGTTGAGTTGTCGAATGCTGCTGTCAAATTTGATTTTTCAAGTAACGATTATTTAGGGTTAAGCCATCATCCTGACGTACTTCAGGCGGGTATTTTTGCGGCTCAAGAATATGGGCATGGCGCTACAGGATCAAGACTTTTGTCTGGGAATCGTGCGATTTTTGATCGGCTTGAGAAAACAATAGCACAAGATAAAAAAACAGAGGCAGCGCTGGTGTTGAATTCAGGATTTCAGGCGAATATTTCTGTGTTGTCGAGTTTACTGAATCCTGCAATTTTGAAACAAACACCTTTGGTTTTTTTTGATAGATTAAATCATGCTAGTTTGTACCAAGCCGTGTTTTTAAGTCGTGCGACCTTGGTGAGATATCGGCATCTGGATTATGGTCATCTTGCTGCTTGTTTGGATGAGTATCGTCATATGACATGCCCGAAATTTATCGTGACAGAAACATTATT
>JAHFRX010000036.1 GCA_023266075.1 Legionellaceae bacterium
CGGAAATCATTAACAATTTGACTGTTGTGATTGCAGCGCAAGCCAGTGAAGAAGGCAAGTTATTTGGATCAGTGAATGTTGCTGAAATTAAAGACGCATTGATCGCGAAGTCAGTTGAAATCAGTAAGCGTGAGATCAGCATGCCAGAGGGTCCATTATACGCGATTGGTTTATATGACATTGAAATTCAACTACACAGCGATGTGGTTGCAATGTTAAAAGTTGAGATTGTTCCACAGAAATAAAGCCTGTACTCTCCTGCGACCAAAGAAAAACCTCAGGAGAGTATTATTTCCATTTAATATTACATCCCATGCTCGGTTTTTGCATTTCTGTCACGGGTTGACCTAGAAGTGTTTCATCAAGTGCTTTTCGAATGGACTCTCCTGTTACGGGAATGCCGTTTCCCGGTCTAGAATTGTCAAGTTGACCACGATAAATCAATTGTAACTGTGTATTAAAAACAAAAAAATCTGGTGTGCACGCTGCTTGATACGCTTTTGCAACGTCCTGTGTTTCATCGTAGAGATAAGGAAATGGATAATGGAGATCTTCCGCAATTGTTTGCATGTGTTCTGGAGAGTCTTCTGGGTAATGAGCAATATCGTTTGCATTGATTGCTAAAAATTGAACCTGACGGGGAAGGTAGTCGATCGCGAGGTGGACCAGTCCTTCATTAATATGTTTCACAAATGGACAGTGATTACAAATAAAGCAAATCACAGTGGCAACATAAGAAATCTCAGAAGGAAGTCGAACACTGCGACCACTGATGACATCTGGCAAAGAAAAATGAGGTGCCAGTGTATTCAAAGGGAGCATGGTTGAGAGTGTTTTCACCATTTTAAGTAAATACCCTTATTTGTTGACTCTTTGATAATTTGAGCCTGCGGCTTATTCGTTGATATCCAATACGTGCCCATATTACTGAGTGCAAAGCGAACACGTGGATACTGACAAATAGATAGGACTTCGGAGCAGCGGACTTGCTCAACGTTGTTTTCTTCATTGCGGATGCCGCATTTAAAATGTGTATTATCGACATCTGAAGCAAAAGCCGCCCATTCGCCCGCTGAAATTTTCGTTTGCAATTTAGGTGTCATGAAGGTGGGCGTTGTTGAAATACGTTCTAGTTCAATATTGAGTGTGGAGCGATTCTCAACGAGAAAATACATTTGTTGTCCCGTATCGTTGAAAGTAACAAATTGATCTTGAAATCCAAACCCGCTCACTTCGCATCCATGTGGAAAAAGTCCTGCTGCAGGGGCGTTTGTAACGACGCCACAGAGTAAAGCGACCGTGGTAAAAAATTGTTTATAGACAGACATATGATGTGATAAATAATATGAACTTGAGGGCCCATGATATCACAAAATTTTAACTTAATGAAAAGTCTTTGCGAAGAATTTTAAGTGATATTGTGATCTAAAAAACACGTTAAATCCATTTTGCGTAAGTTCTCTAAATCAGCTATGATCGGGAGATCATATTCAGGTGAATTTAAAAAATGACGCATAGGTTTGAAGAGGGCAAAGAAGCTATTTTTGAAGCCATCATTGCTTGTATAAAAACGAAAATCAAAATGAAATCACAGTTACAATTATGTAGTGAATTTGTACGTCAATTTTATGGTACTGTGGCGTTGGAAGACTTATCACTATGGACACCCGAGAACTTATGTGGAGCCGCACTGCATTTTTGGCATGCCATAGAGACGCGAAAACCACAGGAGACGAAAGTTTCTATTTATAATCCTGACGAGGCGCGTGATGGTTGGAAAACATCGCATACCGTGATAGAGGTGATTACGGATGACGCGCCTTTTTTGGTGGATTCTCTGAGGATGACGGTGACTCGTTTAGGCCTTTCTTCTCATCTTATTATTCACATGGGCGGCATGCGCTTGTCTCGTAATGAGAAAGATGAAGTGACTGAAATTCACCCCAAACGAGGTGAAATTGTCCCTGGAATGTTGATTGAAGCGCCTATTTTTATGGAGGTTGATAAGCAGACCTCTAAAGAAATGCTTCAAATATTACAAGAAACATTAACCAAAATATTGATTGATAATCGTGCTGTGGTTGAGGATTGGAAAGTCATGCGTGAGCGAATCCATGACAGCATTTTAGAGCTTGATAAAGTCCCTGCAACGCTGGATCCGGCAGAAGTGGAAGAAACAAGACTTTTTCTAAAATGGATTGAAGATCATCATTTTACTTTTTTAGGTGTAAGAGATTACATCTTAGTGCAAAAAGGCCATGAAACGCTGTTGCAACCTCTTCTTGATACGGGGCTAGGTGTACTGCGCACATCATTAAGTGGGCAAATAGCTATCCGTAATCTTTCTGCGATGACTCCTGAAGCTCAAGAACTGTCTGTATCACCTCACATTTTAGTGATGTCAAAAACGAATACACGTGCGACTGTGCACCGTGACGCTTACACCGATTATATTGGTATTAAACGGTTTAATGCACAAGGGCAAGTGATTGGTGAGCGTCGTATCATCGGATTGTACACGTCGGCCGCGTATAATACGAATCCTAAACATATCCCTTTTTTAAGGCATAAAGTCGCGTTGATTATGCAAAATTCTTTGCTGAATCCCCGTAGTCATGCAGGGAAAGTGCTGCTCAATATTTTAGAAACTTTTCCACGTGATGATTTGATTCAAGCGACAGAAGAAGAATTGTTAGAAATGTCGATGGGTATCTTCCATATGCAAGAGCGTCGCCGCATTCGGATGTTTGCGCGAATGGATATGTATCATCGTTTTGTTTCTTGTTTAGTTTACGTGCCTAAAGAGCGCTTTAATACAGAGCTGCGATATGCGATGCAAAATGTTTTGCAAACGAGCTTTAATGCGCAGGAAATTACATTTACTACGTATTTTTCGGAATCTGTATTGGCAAGAATCCATTACATTATCCGAATCAATCCAGAAGATAAAATAAACGAAGACTTTAAGGCGATTGAAAAAAAATTGATAGAAATTGGTCGTTCATGGAGTGATGACTTGTTGTATCATTTACTTGAGGCATATGAAGAGGAGGAGGCGAATCATTTATTTACGATATATAAATCTTCTTTTTCAGCGGTATACACATCAAGCTTTACACCGCAAATAGCGGTCACCGATATTGGCTATATTGAGGCTTTATCTGATCAACAACCGTTAGGAATTAATTTTTTTCAGTATGAAAACTCGTCGTCAAATTGTTATAAAATTAAACTTTATCAACGCGATATAACGCTTGCATTGTCTGATGTATTGCCGTTGCTTGAAAATTTGGGGTTGCGTGCTATCAGTGAGCGTCCGTACATGCTTAAGTTTGCTGATGAAAAAGAAGTGTGGATTATCGAATTTACATTAGCCTATATTCACTCAAACACGTTCGCGCTTGATGATCTTCAGGCCATTTTTCAAGATACATTTCGAAATTTATGGTTTGGTAAAGCTGAAAATGATGGATTCAATCAATTAGTTTTGGCGGCATCTTTAACGTGGCGAGAAGTCTCGATGCTACGTATATATGCTAAATATTTCAAACAAATTGGGTTTGTTTTCAGTCAGGATTATATTGAAACCACGCTATATAAAAATGCGCACATCGCAAAAAAAATAGCATCCATGTTCAGGCTACGGTTTCATCCTAAAAAAATTGAGCATCGTGATAAAGCGGTGCGAGCGATTGAGCAGGAAATTATTGCCGATCTTGATAGTGTGACCAATTTGGACGAAGACAAAATCATTCGTCAGTACTTGCATGTCATCATGGCAACTTTACGTACTAATTTTTACCAAGTGATGGCTGAGCAACAATACAAAAATTATATTTCAATTAAATTGGACAGTAAGCGTATACCGGGTATCCCTAAGCCATATCCGATGTTTGAAATTTTTGTGTATGCACCTGCCTTTGAAGGGGTACATTTGCGTTGTGCAAAAGTAGCGCGCGGGGGATTACGCTGGTCAGATAGGAAAGAAGATTTTCGAACTGAAGTTTTAGGTTTGATGAAAGCACAGCAAGTCAAAAATGCAGTGATTGTGCCGAGCGGTGCTAAAGGTGGTTTTGTTGCAAAGGCGTTTCCCGTCAATGCTTCTCGGGAAGTGATATTAAATGAAGGTATTCATTGTTATCAACAATTTATCCATGGACTTTTGGACATCACAGATAATTATCAAGAAAACGCTTTAGTGAAGCCCGCGAACGTTTTATGCTATGACGAGGACGACCCTTATCTGGTTGTGGCAGCGGACAAAGGGACTGCAACTTTTTCAGATATTGCGAATAATATTTCGCTAGAATACGATTTTTGGTTGAGTGATGCGTTTGCCTCTGGTGGCTCGCAAGGTTACGACCATAAAAAAATGGGGATTACCGCTAAAGGTGCGTGGGAGTCGGTGAAGCGACATTTTTATGAAATGAATATTGATACGCAGCATACGGATTTTACCGTTGTTGGTGTTGGAGACATGGCCGGAGATGTTTTTGGCAATGGAATGTTATTGTCTAAACATATCAAACTTATTGCCGCATTTAATCATCAGCATATTTTTATTGATCCGACACCTGATGTGTTAACTAGTTTTAAGGAGCGTGAGCGGTTGTTTCATTTACCGCGATCGACGTGGGGAGATTATAAAACATCAATGATCTCAACGGGTGGAGGCGTATTTAGTCGTTCGGCAAAAGCGATTGCTGTCAGTAAAGAAATGAAACATCTTTTGGGAATTAAACAAACATTGATTGAGCCCAATGAGCTAATACGTATCATTTTACAGTCTAAAATCGATTTATTGTGGAGTGCGGGGATTGGCACGTTTGTTAAAGCTGAAAAAGAAACGCATATTGACGTGGGTGATAAAACAAACGATGCGATACGTATCAATGCGAATCAGCTACGTGCGCGTGTTGTAGGTGAGGGTGGAAATCTTGGATTGACACAATTAGCACGCGTTGAGTATGCGTTGCATGGTGGTTTAATTTACACTGATTTTATCGATAACTCTGCTGGAGTGAGTTGCTCTGATAAAGAGGTCAATATTAAGATCCTCTTGCACAATATTATGAAATCAGGTGCGCTGTCGCTTCAAAAACGTAATGAGTTACTCATCGCGATGACTGCAGAAATTACAAATATTGTGTTGCGAGATAATTATCTACAAACGCGTGCAATTAATGTGTTGGTTAAGCAAGCGCATGGTGCTGTAGATTTGCACATACGATATTTAAATACCATAGAGCAAGAAGGAAAGCTTGATAGAGCATTGGATGACATTCCTGATGAAAAGACTTTATTGGAGCGTAAGCAGCACGGAAAAGGACTAACCGCGCCTGAGATTGCGGTGTTGTTGTCGCAAAGTAAAATTCATTTAAAAGAGAGTATTTTAGCTTCTAATGTTCCTGAAGATCCTTTCTTAGAGCGTTACTTAATCACAGCGTTTCCAAAACCTTTACAAGAGCGTTATGCGTCTCAAATGTCCTCGCACCCGTTGCGGCGAGAAATCATTGCGACACGTTTAAGTAATATATTAGTCAACGAAGTAGGATTCACATTTGTATATCGCATGCAAGATGAAACGGGTGCTCCTGTAGCGTCAATTATGCGTGCTTATATGATCGCGCGGACCGTACTGAATATGGAAGCAATTTGGCAAGATATTGAATTACTAGACCATCAGATTGAGGCTAAAAAACAGATGGAGTTGATGATTGTTTGTGTGCGTTTACTGCGTCGTACAACGCGTTGGTTTTTGAGACGGAAACGTACGCACCTAGATATTGCTGAAACGGTAAAGCGTTATGCGACAGGTGTCTTACAGATTAAAAAGTCAATCCCCAAATTTTTTGGTGATACGCAACATAAACATTACATCGAGCATTTTGAAAACTATCAGAGTATGGGAGTATCTCATCATTTAGCGCATGATTTGACGAGCATACGAGCACTTTTTTCAGCGATGGATATTATTGAAGTTGCACATGAGCATGAGCTTAATATTGTAAAAGTTGCAGAAGTTTATTTTGGTATTGGTGATTTTCTGGATTTAACATGGATTCGCTCACACGTGATTGCACATCCAGCAGAAAATCATTGGGAAGCGCTGTCACGTGAGGCACTCCGTGACGATTTAGATTGGCAGCAACGTCAGTTGACGTCTGGGATCATCAGTAAAGCGTTGAAAAAAAATGCGCTAATGAGTTGTTTTCACGAGTGGTCTAACGAGCATGCTGCACTGATTAAACGTTGGCAGCATGTGTTGACGAATTTGCGTTCAAGTAATACATTAAACTACACGATGTTTTTTGTGGCGATTCGAGAGTTACTGGATTTAACCCAAACCACGATACAGGGTGCAGGCGAAGACGAAGGCGAGTGGTCAGAGGAGTAAGACATGGAAAATCATACGGATGTGATAGCGTATAACCCTTTGACAAAGATATTTCATTGGCTCATTGCCCTGCTTGTGCTGACGTTGTTGTGTGTGGGTTTTCTGCTGGAGAAATTGCCTGACATTGCCTATACCATGCATAAATCTTTTGGTCTTGTGGTGCTGGCTTTAATGATTTGCCGCATTCTTTGGATTCGTCATGTAGGGCGTCCTGTGTTACCTGCATCCATGCCACAGTGGGAAAAGTTTTTTGCGCATTTGGTGCAATATAGTCTTTACTTTTTCCTCGTCATGATGCCGATTGCAGGTTGGATGATGTCAACCGCTTCAGGCCATACACCTCAATTTTTTGGTCTTTTCCCATTACCTTGTCCTGGGATTGTGGCGGATAAGGATCTCGCAGCATTCATGAAGGAAGTTCATAACACCACCGCGTGGATCATCATCGTCTTACTTTTTTTCCATATCTTTGGCGCACTGAAACATCATTTTTGGGATAAGGATAATGTGTTGAAACGGATGTGGTTTTAGCCTATTTGAGGTGTGGTTCATCATTGTGCATGGGTGAGGGTGTTTCTTCGATTGGCTTTTCTAAAATCTCTTTTTGCATGCTTAATTGCGTTTTCATATCCGCTCGTACTTTAGCAATCTCTTCTGCCGCTCTAAACGGTGGTTGTAATTTTAATGTCGTATATAAGCTATTAATAAATATTTTAAAGATGAAGCTCATTGAGCTACTTTTATCAATTAACTGAACAATGCTCTTTACGTCCTTTGCAAGTTCTGTTTTAAAATGTTCAAAATCGCGTGGTTTTGGTGATTGAGCGTAACGATGTATTGAATCAATTACGGTATTCTGCAATTTGTTCATCCATCGCATTTCAGATTCTGGAAACTGTATAATCTCGCTTTGATTAAAGATAAAGCGAGATTGTATATCTGTAATTACCTTACTTTCGTTGTCATCTAGGGATAGATATAACTGACTGAATTCGTTTATTTGTTTTTGTAAATCGGTTGCCGATGAGCTTTCTGAATTTAAAAAACTAACATACACTGTCTTTGGGTCCTTATTTGACTCTGAATCAAGCCACCCCGAAACTGCCCCAATCATATCGTCGATGAGTGGCGGAACTTCTTTTGAGGCGGCCATGCGCCTAATTGTGGTTAGTGCCATCCGTATCGCCTTAACTTCCTTTCTTGCCATTGAGGAGGGGATAACAATTGCTTTTCTTTCAGGCGTATCGAATTCCTGAGAAAAAGCCTCCAATCGTGACTTTTTTGATGCGGAGAGTGTTGATATTTTTTGTCTCGTCTCACTGCCAGTTTCTAGATCATCTAGACTATTTATTATCTCTTGAATGTAATCCAAATTGCCAAGAAATAGCTGTTTTTGTTTTTCTCGCTCATCTTCATTAAGTGTTTGAATTTCTAGAGGCATATCGTTTCCTTATTTTTTCTTTCATGAGGTAATTATAGCCTAGACGAATAAAAATGCATAAAAAACCCCGCAAAAGCGGGGTTCAAATAGCACAGAAAACCTAATCGCGGTTTGAAAATGCACTTAAAATATTCAGTAAGCTGATGAATAAATTATAAATTGAGACGAATAATGAAACGGTCGCCATAATATAGTTTGTTTCGCCACCGTGGATGATTTCGCTGGTTTGAAATAAGATGGAGCCTGATGCAATCAGCATAAAGGCTGCTGAAATCATGAGCTGTAGTGCTGGCATTTGGAAGAAGATACCCGCTACCATGGCAAGGACTGCGACCATGCTGGCTACGAATAAAAAGCCGCCCAAATAGCTGAAATCTTTGCGTGTGGTCAGTGCGTAGCCTGATAATCCTAAGAAAATTAAACCTGTACCGCCTAAGGATGTACCAATTAATTGGCCGCCATTTGAGAAATTCGTGACATAAAGATTTAAAATAGGGCCAAGCGCGAATCCCATGAAGCCTGTAAATGCAAAAACACTGAGTAATCCTAATGGGCTATTTCTTAGCATGCTGGTTAAGAAAATTAGACCATAGGCGCCGCCGATAAATAATATTGGATGAATGGGGCGTACGTGTACTGCAAATGAGGTGTAAGCCATGAGGGCACTAAATAAGAAAGCCATACTGAGCAACAAATAAGTGTTTCTGAGCACTTTATTGGTTGCTAAAATGGATTCCGTTGTGTGTGTCAGCACAGAAGTTTGATTTCTATTCATATCTGCTCCAGATCGTTAAACATTACATGATGTATACATGGGGATGTAGCCGACGAATTTCAATAGACGAAACTCGTTTATACCAGTCATTAGTCTATCTGGATGTTAAGAATGGTGCAAGTGATGTGTTTTTTTTAAGATTTCAGCTATGCTGGGTCTTTTTAGGATTCGAGGTGATATATGGGGAAAATTGCACTATTGCAGCTGACGACGAGCTGTGATATTGAGCAAAATTTAATATCAATTGCACAACACGTTGAGGAAGCGGCAGAAGCAGGCGTCCAATTGATTGTGTTACCTGAAAATTGTGCTTTTATGGGTGAGAAAACCTCTCCTTTGTATACCATCGCAGAGCGCAAGGGGGATGGTCGAATCCAAGCATATTTGAGCCAAATCGCTCAGCGTTATGGTGTGTGGATAGTTGCGGGGACAATTCCCATCAAAGGTTTAAATCATCGTGTCCGTGCAAGCTCTTTAGTATTTGATGATCGAGGAAAGTGTGTTGCATGCTATGACAAAATTCATTTATTTGATGTTGTTGTACCCCATGGTGAGCAACATCAAGAATCTTTACATATTGAGCCAGGGCTATCTGTAGTCACGGTGGATACACCCGTGGGTTGTGTGGGTTTAAGTGTGTGCTACGATGTGAGATTTCCAGAGCTTTACCGACAATTAGTATTAAAAGGGGCTGAAATCTTTACAGTGCCGTCGGCTTTTACGGCTGTGACGGGGCTGGCTCATTGGGAGGTTTTACTGCGTGCTCGCGCGATTGAGAATTTATGTTATGTACTGGCCCCTAATCAAAACGGGCATCATGAGAATGGTCGATATACGTATGGGCATAGCATGGTTGTTGATCCATGGGGGAAAATAATTGCATGTGCAGCGGAGAGAACGGGTATCCTCACGGCTGAGATTGAGTTATCCTATCTCAAAACACTGCGACAACAGTTTCCGTGTAATGAACATCATATTATGGCGTAATGACTCCTATGACTTCTACCCTACAATTTGCAAAAGACATTTTATTCAAATCAGTTGATTTGGACGATATTAAAATCAAAAAAATGCTCGAGCTACTCCATCATCCGCACGTCGATGATGGTGATTTGTATTTTCAATGTTCTAGTTATGAGTCATGGAGCTTAGAAGATTCTGAAGTTAAAAGTGGTAGCTTCAGTATTGACAAAGGTGTTGGTATTCGTGCAGTGAGTGGAGAGAAAACAGGTTTTGCTTATTGTGACGATATAGCCGTTCCTGTTTTAGAGCGCGCAGTTTCGGCAGCGCGATCCATTGCGTTATCGACGTCACCTACAGTAATGCCTGTACGTGCTTCTCAGCATGCAATAACACGTTATGAAGCGATTAATCCGATTGACAGCATGACAAAGCTTGAGAAGATTATGCTTTTAGAAGCCATTGATAAAGAAGCGCGTCGCCTTGATCCGCGTGTGATTCAGGTCAATGCGTCACTTTCGGGAAGTTATGAGGTTGTTTTAGTTGCAGATATTCATGGTCAATTTACGGCTGATGTGAGACCTTTGGTCAGCATCCATGTCAGTGTCATTGTGGAGGCCAATGGTCGGCGAGAGTCTGCGCGTAGCGGTGGAGGTGGGCGTGTTGCTTACTCGTATTTTCTTGAAAAGGAGCGAGCACTTTCTTACGCACGAGAAGCGGTACGCGAAGCGCTTGTCAATCTAGATGCGGATTCTGCGCCGGCAGGGACCATGCCGGTTGTTTTAGGTCCAGGTTGGCCAGGTGTTTTATTACACGAGGCGGTTGGTCATGGTTTAGAGGGCGATTTTAATCGAAAAGGTCTATCGACATTTTCAGGACGCATAGGTCAGCAGGTCGCGGCCAAGGGTGTGACCGTGGTAGATGATGGAACGATGTTAAATCGTCGCGGTTCGCTTACCGTTGATGATGAAGGCACACCCACACAATGTACGACACTGATTGAAGATGGTGTTTTGGTAAATTACATGCAAGATAAATTAAATGCAAGATTAATGAATATGCAGCCTACAGGGAATTGTCGACGTGAGTCTTACGCGCATTTACCCATTCCTCGGATGACCAATACATATATGCTGGCAGGGCCTTATTTACCTGAGGAAATTATTCGCTCTGTGAAGCGCGGGTTATATGCGGTGAATTTTGCTGGTGGGCAAGTCGATATTACGTCGGGTCAATTTGTATTCACAACCAGTGAAGCGTATTTAATTGAAGATGGTCGAGTGACCAGACCTGTGAAAGGTGCTACTTTGATTGGTAACGGTCCAGACGTCATGCAAAAAATCAGCATGATAGGTAATGATTTACAGTTAGATCTGGGTATTGGCGTTTGTGGTAAAGAAGGGCAATCCGTCCCCGTTGGTGTTGGGCAACCGACCTTGAAAATTGATGCAATTACGGTAGGTGGGACAAGTTAACATTGTTTTGATTGGACCCAAACCGAACAGTCATGGTGTGATCAAGTAGCAGACTTGCCGCAATAATATATTGCTTTTCATCAACGCGACTGACATCAATCAACTCACCGATGGGTAAGTTTTGAGCGTCATAAACGGCCATACCGGGTTCAATGATCTCTTCTGAGGCGACGAGATATTGCGCTAACCGATGTTTGAGTGTTGCGCGATAGTGTGTGCGCGCAAT
>JAHFRX010000175.1 GCA_023266075.1 Legionellaceae bacterium
AGGGCATTGATATTGGTAACATTTTAAATTATGAAGGTGCTCTGGTGCTGGGTCTTACTGTGATGTGTTTACCGCCTTTCATCAGTGGTTGGTGGTTAGAGCGTTCGAAAAGAAGGTTGGGATCTGCTACAGTAGTTGAGTGTTAAAACTTTAGCACTCGACACAAATTGATTTGAGAATGTCTTGATGCGGCGTTTCGGCAAATGCTTCGTTGATGCACGAAGGAAAAAGGCCATTGCGTGTGTAAGCCCCTTCTCGAATAATGACACGTGTATCGCGATTAGCATGCAGTAGAGATTGCAGCGTTTGTAGTGCTAAGTTTTCAATGATATCTTCACGATCGGTCAATGTGAGTTCAAATGACGCGCCATGTGATCCAATAATGCTTAAGCTTCCATCGATAGGGACGTTGTTCATCAAATGCATAATGATCAAAGGCCACAACAAGCTTTTTACAGATAATTCGAAGTCATTATTCTCATTACTCAATCCAATGACTTCTCCTTGTGGACCTAAATACATTAATCCAGCACTTAACACACTCGGCTTCATCAGTGACGAAGCCATATTTTTGTGAGAGGGCACGTAAGTTCCGTGTGGACCTGCTTGAGCAAGTAGAAGTTTTTTTTGTAAGTTAACGATGAGTTTAATGCTTCTTTCGTCGTGGTCTGGTTTTGCTTGGAGGGTAGTGAGGAGAAGAGAGAACAGTTTAACGGGAAAAATATGATGCTTATAATAAAGCTCCGGAGACGGCCCTATGGGGCACGTAGAGCGTACCTGAGGGCTGAGTAACCTTGCCGCATCAATAAACTCGTCTTTCGAGCTCATTCATTTACCATTTTTGTCAAGTTTTCTTACTTTAGCAAAAATATAATGGTTTAGCTATACCTAATTTTTTGATATCGAGCATGGCGCCTGATTAGGTTGAGATAGACATCATCCGTTTAAGTTTTGGTGCTAAGAATACAAGCAATATGGAAATTAAGATCGCGCATAGACCTATTTTACCAAACACGTCAGTATAGACTAAAAGTGACGTGACGGGTGTGGTAGCACGGACATCTTTGATGCCCGTGAGGGATGCGATAAAAGCACCTGTAAATCCTGCGATGGCGGAGGTTAAAAACCACATACCCATGACAAATCCACGGATATGTGTTGGAACAAGTGCTGCAATCATTGATATCCCAAGTGCTGAGACTAAGAGCTCACCTAAGCTTTGTAGCGCATAACTCGCAACAACCCAGAGTGGTGAGATCATCATTTCTGCATCGTGATAAAAGCGTGGAAAATAAAGCATCGCAAAACCAAGTCCGCAACAAAAAAGGCCAAGAGCAAACTTATATGGGATAGTAAAAGAGATATTTTTTTGTTCAAGTTTCGCGTAGAAAGACACCATGAGTGGGCTTAAAATGATAATCCAAAACGAATTTAAAACACGGAAAGTTTGAGGATCAAGATTAATGCCCCAAAACTGATGACGAATATGATGGACAGCGAATAATGTCAGTGACGTGGGTAATTGTTGATAGAGTGTAAAGAAGAGCACGGCTTCTGCCATTAAAATTAACGCAACACACATCCGTGATCTCGAGATCGTGTCCTCTTTACACATGAAATAAGCATATATGCAAAAACACAACACAATAATGCCCGTTAGTACACGTTTGGTGATGAGCGTATTTTGTAATAGGAGGTGACAAAGATAGGTCATAGCCCCCAGGCTACACACAATAATTATCCAATAAGGCAAGGTAATGACGCGTTGATCCGCGGATGAATGAAGCTGCGCTAAGTATTTTTTTTGAGACACATAGTTTAAAAGCGCCAATAACATCGCGAGAAAACTTGCAAAATAAGCAAATGAATAACCATAATGGCTAGACAGTGTAGGTCCAATGATGAGTGCTAAGACTGCACCAAGATTGATGGCCATATAGTAAAGCGTATATGCATTATCGAGGCGTTTATCTCCTTCAGAATAACATTTTGATAATAAATTAGATGGGTTGGCTTTAAATAGCCCATTTCCAAGGGTGATTAAAGCCAATGCATAATAGATGGTAGTCGCGGAGGCAAATGTTAATGCAAAATAACCACTGCTCAAAACGATTAAACCTAATACTAAAGTACGCTTTGTCCCCAGTACTTTGTCACCCAAATACCCTCCAAATGCAACCATACTGTACACCAAGGCAGAGAAAGCACCAAATGTATAGTAAGCCTGAATCTCAGAGAGATGAAGTGCGCGAATAAAATATAATGTTAGCAGTCCCTGTGCGGTATAAAAACCAAAGCGCTCCCATATCTCAAGCATGAAAATCATATAAAAAGCGCGTGGCTGATGTTGAAAAAGTGCCTTCATATGGCGTTAATGTGATGGGGGAGAAATTTCTCCCCGATTATTGAATGTGTTGATATGTGTGTCTCACTGTTCTTCGCACTACGTTAGATATGACTATCAATAAATGCGACGAGTTGAGATTTAGAAAGTAGCCCCATTTTGATGGCTTCTACTTGTCCATTTTTAAATAAGATCAATGTTGGGATGCTCATCACGCCATATTTGGAGGGTGTCTGTGGATTGTCGTCGATGTTCATTTTAGCAAAAATAAGTTTTTCGCCATGGTTAAGTGCTGCTTCTTCAAAGATAGGCCCAAGTGCACGACATGGTCCACACCATTCTGCCCAGAAATCGACAAGAACAGGTTTTGTTGAGTTGATAACAGTTTGTTCAAATTGATCATCACTGACCGCTATAACGTGTGGACTCATAAAAATAACCTCAAAATGATTAACTAAGGGGTATTATAAATCACCCGCAAGAGCTTGCAAAATACTTAACGCAGTAATTGCAGCTGTTTCTGTTCTTAATATACGCGGTCCGAGTGAAAGAGATTTGTATTGTATTATATTTGCGCTTCTTATTTCATCCGTATGAAAGCCTCCCTCAGGACCGATTAACAGAGTGACTGTTTTGGCGGTGGATTGAATCGCTTGTTTGAACGTAGATGAGGCATAAGGGTCAAGAATGTATCGCTCTTTTTCTTTTGGTTGTTGAATAAATGATTGAAAATCACAAGGCGCATGAATGGTCGGAATTTTAGTACGACCAGATTGTTCAGCGGCATTCATCGCGATGGCTTGCCATTGTTGCCATTTTTTTTCAAAACGTGTTTTTTCTTGCTTGACAGCGCCATGTAATGTGAAGAGAGGTGTAATTTCAGCGACGCCTAATTCAGTCGCTTTTTGGACAATCCATTCCATTTTATCACCTTTGGCGATACCCTGTGCAAGATGAATATGGCATGGTGACTCGCGATTGATGGTGTAAACGTTCAGGATTTTAAGTTCGGTATGTTTTTTATGAGGGACTAAGCTAGCGGCTTGACATTCATGT
>JAHFRX010000037.1:0-4866 GCA_023266075.1 Legionellaceae bacterium
ATCGATACCCTAACTTCCATTGTCTATAGGAAATTCTATGGTTGCTAAAACACATCTTCATGCGCATCATCTTACGCTCGGTGCAAAAATGGTGGATTTTCATGGCTGGAGTATGCCCATACACTATGGATCACAGCTCGAAGAGCATCACGCTGTTCGTCACGCTGCTGGAATTTTTGATGTGTCTCACATGACCATTATTGATGTCCTTGGTGCAGGAGGCAGACAATTTCTACGAAAACTCCTCTGTAACGATGTCGATTCGCTACAACATGTTGGACGTGCGCTGTATAGCTGCTTATGCAATGAACACGGTGGTATTATTGACGACTTAATCGTTTATCAACGCACACCTGATAATTATCGCGTCATATTTAATTCCGCAACCAAAAATCGGGTTCTTCCATGGCTATACGATAAGATGGCCGGCTTTGCTGTAGGGTTACAAAAACGCACAGAATTAGCCATGATTGCCATTCAAGGCCCAGAGGCCATGAGCAAATTGCAAAACATTCTCAGTCCTGCCGAACAAGATGCTGTCTCAACGCTCGCTTCGTTTGAATGCGTCGATATTGGGGAAAATTTCTTCGCACGTACAGGCTATACCGGTGAAGATGGTTTTGAAATCATCTTGCCAGAAGAGCGTATCGGTGAGTTTTGGAATAAACTGATTGACGTGGGTGCCAAGCCCTGTGGACTAGGCGCCAGAGATACACTACGCCTAGAAGCAGGTATGCTGCTTTATGGACAAGATATGGATGAGACCACAACGCCTCTTGAGTCAGGTTTGACATGGACCATCAAATGGGAACCTCACGATCGCGATTTTATTGGTATGGGAGCACTACTATCTCAAAAGCAACAGGGTATAAAACGAAAGCTCGTGGGACTAACACTCCATGATCAAGCCATCATGCGGCCCGGACAAACTGTTTTCGAAAACAAACATCCTGTCGGAATTATCACGAGTGGGACTTATTCACCAACGCTAGGCTATTCCATCGCACTTGCACGCGTTGCCACAGAAGTGAAAAATGAGGTTACTATCGATATTCGTGGAAAATCTTTTGAAGCAAAAGTGCAAAAACCACGCTTTATAAAACACGGTCAAGCGATTTAGGAGAAAATAAAATGAAATACACGACAACACATGAGTGGATAACAACAGACAATATGGATGAAATGACCATCGGTATTACAGAACATGCACAGTCACTTTTAGGAGATCTTGTGTTTGTTGACATGCCACCGCTTGGAAAACAAATCAAAGCAGGACAAGAGCTTGGTGTGGTTGAGTCAGTCAAAGCAGCCTCAGATTTTTACGCCCCCATCAGCGGTATCGTGACTGCTGTCAATACACGCGTTCAAAACGATGTCGCTCTTGTCAATCAATCTCCTGAGCATGATGGATGGCTTGTGAAGATAAAACCCGATAATCTAGACGAGCTCGCAACATTATTAGATAAATCACAATACCAAAATCTTACCGAGGAACATTAAACATGCCATTTATCCCCCACACCGAGGATGATGTGAAAGCGATGTTAAAGTCCTTAGACGCATCCTCCATTCAAACGCTATTTGATGAGATCCCTTCTTCTCTTACTTTTGATGGCTTTCATACCATTCCTCAGGGAATAAATGAAATGACAATGCTCAAAACAGCAGAGAAACTAGCCAGCCACAATCAAACAGGCCACTGTTTTATGGGTGCAGGAAGCTATGATCATCATATCCCAGCAGCCGTATGGAGCATTGCCTCACGTGGTGAATTTTTAACGGCCTACACACCCTATCAGGCTGAAGCAAGTCAAGGCACATTACAATTATTATATGAATTTCAAACACTGATCGCCGAATTAACCGGTATGGACGTTGCAAACGCCTCACTTTACGATGGCGCAAGCAGTTTAGCTGAAGCTGTTTTAATGGCTGCACGCTTAAACCGCGCACAACAAACACATCGTATCTTAGTTCCGGATTCACTCCATCCGCATTATAGAGAGACACTAAAAACTATCGTGTGTAATCAACACATTGAGATCATCTCTCTGCCTTTTGATATCAAAACAGGAACAACACCGTTAAGTGCACTCGAAGCATACCAGCATGAGGACATTACAGCACTCATCATCCCTCAGCCTAATTTTTTTGGCTGCCTTGAGGAAGTCGATACATTCAGTGATTTTGCGCATCAAAAAGGCATCATCAGTATCGCATGTGTTAATCCAGTCGCACTTGGTTTACTGAAGCCACCGAGCGAATGGGGACAACAGGGTGTCGATATTGTCTGTGGAGAAGGACAACCTTTCGGTGTGCCGATGGCAAGCGGCGGGCCTTACTTTGGCTTTTTAAGCACACAATTGCGCCATGTCCGACAAATGCCCGGTCGATTGATTGGTTGTACGGTGGATAAAGAAGGAAAACGCGGATTCAGCTTAACGTTACAAGCGCGCGAACAACATATTAGACGCGCAAAAGCCACCTCAAATATCTGCACGAATCAAGGACTATTGGTAACGGCGGCAACGATTCACATGTGCTTATTAGGCCCGCAAGGATTAATGAACGTTGCTAAAGCAAGCCATCTCCACACAAAAGCACTCATCCATGCACTCACAAGCATCCCAGGCGTCACACATGTCTTTAAAGAGACACCTTACTTTCATGAAGCCGTGATTCAACTTCCCTGTACAGCACGCCAAGCAATTGATGCGTTAAGCAAGGAAAATATTTTACCAGGCCTTGATCTTGCGACGTATCATCCTGATTTTCCAAACACACTGTTAGTGTGTGCAACTGAAAAATATGGTGATGACGAAATTGAAGCATATCGTCAGTGCCTCAGTGAATTTTTATCAGGAGCATCATCATGTTGATTTTTGAACAATCTAGATCACAACGTCAAGCCAGTTCACAGTGTCCTGAAGTCATACACCAAGATCTAGACATTCCTCAACATTTTTTGCGCCAAACGCTTCCGAAATGGCCAGAGTGCTCTGAGCTGCAAGTCGTACGACATTTTACGAGGCTCTCAAAGCTCAATTTTTCTATCGACACGCATTTTTATCCATTGGGCTCATGCACCATGAAATACAATCCAAGAGGTGTGCACCAAGCGGCTTCTCTTTCCGGATTTTTAAAACATCATCCACTCGCACCAGAATCATTGAGCCAAGGAACCTTACAGATACTCTTTGAGCTACAGCAATACCTCGCTGAGATTACGGGCATGCATGCGATATCACTCACGCCGATGGCGGGTTCACAAGGTGAATTTGCCGGTGTTGCAATGATCAAAGCATATCACCAGTCTCGCGGTGATACGCAACGTACAGAAATGCTGATTCCAGATGCAGCGCACGGCACAAATCCCGCATCTGCTGCAATGTGCGGATTTGACATTGTTGAAATCTCAACGGCACACGATGGTGATATGGATTTAGATGCACTAAAACGTGCTGTAGGCCCAAAAACAGCAGGCATTATGCTGACCAATCCATCTACACTAGGTCTTTTCATGCGTCAAATTACTGCTGTGGCTAATATTGTCCATGAGGCAGGTGGCTTACTTTACTACGATGGTGCAAATTTAAATGCAATTTTAGGTCAGGTGAGACCTGGTGACATGGGATTTGATGTCATGCATTTAAATTTACACAAAACATTTGCAACGCCACATGGTGGCGGTGGTCCGGGGGCCGGTCCAGTCGCTGTCAACGCAAAACTGGCTCCTTTTTTACCGATACCCATTGTGCTAAAAAGCGACACAGAATATCGCCTGGCAACTCATCACGACTTACCGCACAGCATCGGTCGACTATCTTGTTTTATGGGAAATACGGGTATTTTGTTACGCGCTTATTTTTATATTCGTCTTTTAGGTACAAAAGGATTATATCGCGTCGCACAATTTGCAACACTGAATGCGAACTATCTCCTTCAAAAGCTCGCAGAGACAGGCTACAACCCAGCGTACCCCTCGCGCCGTGCAAGCCACGAATTTAGCCTGAATTTAAGCCAACTCAAAAAAGAACATGATATTCTAGCAATGGATGTTGCGAAAAGACTGCTTGATTATGGCTTTCATGCGCCAACCACCTATTTTCCGCTTCTCGTACCTGAATGTCTTCTCATAGAGCCAACAGAAACAGAAAGTAAAGAAGAGTTAGATAGATTTATCGAAGCAATGCGTGCTATTTTAATAGAGGCGAAAACAAATCCTAAGCGACTTAAAGACGCGCCACATAGCATGCCGGTTAAACGATTAGATGATGTTAAAGCAGCACGTGAATTAAATTTGAATTATTTCAGCGCGTAACATTAACAATTCAAATACAGAGAATATCGATAGTTTTTCACAGGGAGTGATACTATGAACAGCAAAACATTTTCGCAACGATTTAATCGAGAGGTCGCTTTAATGGGGCTACCCGAAGATCTCAATGAAAAGACGAAAGCTGTCTCGAAAGTTTTTGGTGTTACAAGGCATCTTGCAAACGCTATGATATTTGGTCACGCCATGCTTAACGACATACAACTCGATAAAATCGCGCAGATTCTTGAGGTCTGCCCACTGTGGTTAGGTGGACAAACAGAGCGACGAAAAGCCTATCCTGGTAAAGAGGCGCTCGAAGAAGTCTAGATTGTAGGATGGAGAAGGATTGCATATACCATATGAGTGCTTAATTGAAGAGCACAAATATCTTTGATGACGGAATTATTGATAAATATCAACAATTACATCGGATATATGATATACTATAAACATCATTCATCAATCATCTTAGCCCATGGAGTGCTTGAGCTTTTGCATTGCCAACAGTGTCGATTTAACACGACTAGATAATCATTATAAAAAAACGA
>JAHFRX010000037.1:4876-11179 GCA_023266075.1 Legionellaceae bacterium
CGATGATGGGTTATTCGTCGATGAAATTTCGTGACGTCTTAAAAGTCGTGCCAGGAAATGCTTTTGATATCGTTGTTTTTGTATTTAAAAATGGCACTGTTGTCTCTTGGGGATTAAAACGTCATCAAATTCACGCTTACCTTGACACCATTTGCTTATTTGCAGACAAGCTCACTTCGTTTAATTTACACGATGAGGTCAGTTATCGATATGGACTTAAAACCAACATTGAGCCCCATGATTATTTCGATGTTGATTGTTTAACACTTGACCGTGAAATTGATGATAATGAACTCAAACTCAGCCTTTCTTATGGGTTTTCTCAATCCGTCAAATTACAATATTTTGAAACGATCTTAGAAAACCTTATCGAAACCAATACACCCATGATTCAAACGCTATCCGGTAAAAAGCACGCATCTATCTCTCGCACTAAACTTCAACATGTCATTGGCGAGATTTTACGAGCTAAAACAGAGATGAATTTAATTAGTAATTTTCTTTATCATCCAAAATACTTTTGGCAACACCCGACACTAGAAGAATATTACATTATGCTTGAGCGCTATCTACACATACAGCGGCGCGTCAATACCATTAATCATCGTCTGGATACCATTAATGACATCTTTGATATGTTTAACGGATATCTAGAAAATCGGCATGCGCGTAACATCGAGCTCATCATTGTCGTTTTAATCGCCATCGAAGTCATTTTAGGTCTTTTTACGCTTCATAAACCCTTATGATACATCTCACAGAACAATTAAATACGCATGAATTGAAGTCCCTGGAACAACTTGCCAAACGCTGCAAAACAGAAGATGGTAACAAGATCGCGTTTTATCCAGATTTACTTGCTAACAAACGCCCAAAGCCCAGTAGTGTACTTTTATTCAATAAAAACATATTAATTGGTTTTGCTTCCGCTTTTTTCTTTGAACTTGATAAAGCTGAAATCACGCTTCTTGTGCATCCAAAGCATCGCGGTCATCACCTTGCCAAAACATGCTTACAGACATTACTTGACAATATTACGCAGTATAGACCCGTCCCCAAACTCTCTTTTTCAGTACCTCGTGGTCTCTGGCAGCAAGCGCTACTTCAACAAGGACTTGTCTATCAAAATAGCGAATATGAAATGAAATATGTCGCTCCAAAAGCGTGTTCGCTTTCATCTAACTTACAGGACATTAATGTCAGACAAGCCACATTTGAAGATATGCCCATCTTATGTGAACTTGATCAACGCTGTTTTCCAAGTACGAATGCACATAGTGAGTTTCGTTTTAATACGCTCCTTACGCGCAAACAACACGCTATCTTTGTACTCATACAGCAAAACCGTATTATCGGAAAAGCGCATGTCAATTGGGATAGCAAAACAGCATTTTTGAGTGACATTGCTATTCTACCTGAAATGCAACAGCAAGGATTTGGCACAAAAATAATCGCCTACTGTATTGATTTTGCACATCAGCTGCCACAAAAGAATATTCGCTTATCCGTTGAAACACATAATCAAAACGCACTGAAACTATACTCGCATCTGGGATTTCACATAACGAATGCGATTGATTATTGGGAGTGCTCATTTTCGGCATTTCAGGCACAACTTGAGCAATTTAAGTGGTTTCCAGATAACGATAAAATTTGAACAATTTTACCACACGAATCACACCTTCTGTCTGACGAGCAATATTAATGACACGAATAGCATCTTCCGGTAAAGCCTCCCCCATTAAATAAACAACTTTATCGACCGTGATCACTTTAAATTGATTCGGATTAATATCCGCATCCGCAACGATTTGACTACGTATCTTGGTCGTTATCCAGCTATCTTCAATCGAATTATCAGAATAATTCCCTATGGCAATTTGATTAAATAAACGGCGATAACCCAGCTTTTCATGTGCAATACGCTGCGTTACGGCCTCGCGCAGCGTCTCATTGGGTACGTGGCCAACGATTAATAGATCGCTATTTAAAACAGCAACATCAAGTATCACATCATGACGCTTAAATAAAGAATCGTGATAAAGTGCTCGACTTGCGACGGCCGCGATTTGATAATCATTGAATTTTTTATAAAGATCGTGGCGATCATAAATCATAGAGGCACCCGTCCAGGCACTACTAATTTCCATGCAACCACTTAATGCACTCACTAAAATACATAGCCCTATACCCCATCGATAGGATGTATTCATCGTACATACTGAAAGACTTTAACAACTCGACGAACCCCATTCACTTGACGCGCGACGCTCACCGCCAAATTTGCTTGCTCAAATGTTGCTACACCCATCAAATACACCACGCCACTTTCTGTGACAACACGAATCGAACCCGACTCCAATCCACGCTTAGCAAGCAATTTAGCGCGCACTTCGCCTGTAATCAACACATCTTTGCTACGTTCTGTCAGCAACCTTGGCTGATCAATCGTCATTTCATTGTATACCCGACGAACATGTGGTGTACCTTGAGCAATCTTTTCAGCCACAACACGTAGTGACGCAATAGGTGTTTGTCCTACCAACAATACGGCTTGATTAAAAACAGTTACGACAATATGCGAGTCATGAAAACGAGGATCCGTCACAATTGCTGTATGTAGCATATGAAAAATACGCGCGTCGCGCTCCATCATCACCATACTGCGCCTGTCATAAACAACCAATCCCGTTGCCGCACCGGCAACAACAGCCGCAACACATCCTGTTAACATCGAGCAAATCAACATCAGTACGATTATATTTCGTTTCATTTTTACTCCACCATCTGTCCAAATAAAGATTGCTCAATCAAATTACAAAAACAATCTAATACAAACAATTGTGTCTCATGGATCAACGCACCAGTTCCCCCAGGTACACATACTTCGCTATCATTTGCGATCAAACAATCAGATAGCCCACTCACTCCACAGGTTAATGCCACAACACGCATCTCTTTATCATGCGCCGTTTGGATCATCTCTATCATGCATGCCGAGGATTTTGAAGCACTCAATACAATTAACATATCTTCCGTTTGACCCAGCGCTTGCATCTGGCGTACAGATATTTTTTCAGTATCATACGCCGAAAGTGCTATCACCGGTAAAGCGGGCCTCTCAAGTTCAACATAATTTAGCAAAACTGAAGCAAAACGCTGACCCTGTGCAGCAGCCTCGCCCTGCCCTACAATAAAAATCTTGCCGTTACTCAACAAGCACTCAACCAATTGTGCTGCTGCATGTGCAATGTTTTTTTCTAGCATATCTGCGGCTAAAATACGGTTCTCAATACTTGCACTAAACAAATCATGAACTTTTTTATTCATAAATAATTAATCAATTTTAAGTAAGTGACGTTAATAAAATGCATTTTTAATCCACGTAAGCGCATGCGTCGTACCATCCATACTCACGACATCAAAACGCATGGTGAGCCTATTATGCATGTTAATATTCTGAATATAAAGAGCCGCTGTTTTAATTATTTTTTGCTGCTTCAATACGGTCACACTGCTGGCACCACTACCATAATCACGCCTTATACGTGCACGCACTTCAACAAAAACAAGCACACCATCATCTTGCATGATGAGATCTATTTCGCCAAATCGACTACGATAATTCTCTTTAATGAACACTAATCCTTGTGCTATTAAAAAATCCTTTACATGCCCTTCCGCCCACCGCCCAAATTGTTGCGAGTTCATTGAGATGCTTCCTTGCTAGATGGTGAATACCGTCTTTTAATCAACCATTTCCGTTTGTGGACAAATTTTTGCCATCATCCGCTTTAAACTATGTACGTTATTATAGTGAATAATCAGTGTGCCCTCGCCTGATTTTTTTGTTTTAAGACTGACACGTGTTTTTAATTGATCCGCCAATCGACTCAACTCGTGTCCAAACAAAAGAGACGTGTCATCAAAGCGCTCTTGACTAGCGAGTGTTTTTGTATTCAATCGAGCGACCAGCGCTTCTGTTTCACGCACCGATAATCCTCGTTCGATAACACATTTCGCAACCTCAACCTGTTGTTCCTCAGCAAGCATCAACAAACTTCGTGCATGCCCCATATCCAACTCACCTTGCTCAACCATCATTTGTACATGTGGGTTTAAATGTAATAATCGTAAAAAATTACTCACCGCTGCGCGTGATTTTGAAAGCAAATGTGCAATCTCTTGATGCGTCAAAGAAAATTCATTCGAAAGCCGTTGCATTGCACGTGCCTGCTCCATCGCATTTAATGCTTCACGTTGTAAATTTTCAACCAATGCCATCGCCATCGCTGTTTCATCATCGACTTGCCGTACTAAAACAGGGATATCACTCATCCCAGCCAATTGACAAGCACGCCAACGCCGCTCACCTGCAACAATTTCATACTGACCAACAGCACACTCTCGCACAACCAGCGGCTGCAGCAACCCCTGTTTCTTAATAGACTCAGCAAGTTCAGCAAGCGCTTGTTCGTCCATCACGATTCTAGGTTGATATTTTCCAGGTTGTAATGAGGAAATAGGAATCACTAGCGGAAGCGCAAGTGAGGATTGATTTTTCAACGGCTCAATTGGCTGTAACAAAGCCGATAAATTCCTACCTAACCCGGTACGTTTTATGCTCATGCCACACTCCCGCGCACTACCGTTTGTTTCCCCAAAAATTCAGACGCTAACACCATATACGCAGCAGCTCCTGATGAGGCTTTATCATATTGTAATATTGGCAGTCCATGGCTTGGTGCTTCTGCTAAACGAACATTCCTCGGAATCACAGTACGATACACTTTTTGTTTAAAGTGTTCTAACAATTGCCGTGAAACCTCTATACTCAATCGATTACGTGCATCATACAACGTACGCAATATGCCTTCGACATGTAGCCTTGTATTCACAGATGCTTGCACTTGCTCAACCGTTGTCAATAATGCGGCCAGACCCTCTAACGCGTAATATTCACACTGCATAGGAATAATCACCGAATCAGCCGCTACCAGCGCATTGAGTGTCAGCGTATTTAATGTGGGAGGGCAATCGATAAAAATATAATCATAACGCTGTTGGATAGGCTGTAGTGCTTTATATAGAATCATCTCACGATGTGATTGTTCCATTAAACTCACTTCAGCCACCGTCAAGTCACCATTCGCAGGTAGCAAATCAAAACCAACATTCGTCGACAAACAGGCCTGCTCTGCGAGGCAGTCTCGCAATAGCACCTCATTCATAGAGTGAACTAATGCGCTCTTATCCACACCAGAGCCCATTGTGGCATTTCCTTGTGGATCGAGATCGATTAACAAGACTGTTTGCTGATTTCCAGCAACAGATGCGGCTAAATTTACTGCTGTCGTGGTTTTACCGACCCCCCCTTTTTGATTTGCGATAGCGACAATCTTCGCCATAATCACTCCATAACAACACGGCCCTTAAGGCGTAGTATAATTATTTCTGGATCACCACACAACAACGTTGCGCATTAACAAAAGGGACAATATAACGATGCGCTTTAAATGGGTATGTCAGTTCTTGTAATTCCGTTTCAGGATATCGGCCTTTCATCGCAAGCCAAATACCTTCTTCTGCTAAAAGATGCGCTGTCCACTGAATCATTTGCGAAAGCTCGCTGAATGCACAACTCAAAATCGTATCGAACAGTAATTCTGGTGCATAAAGTTCAGCACGCGTTTGGACAATGGTCACATTGTCCAACCCTAAACTACGTTTCACTTCAGTCAAAAAACGTATTTTTTTACCATTGCTATCCAACAGTGTAAATGCTAAATCAGGCCGTGCAATTGCTAGCGCAATACCGGGAACACCAGCACCACTACCTACATCCAACAAGCGCTCACCCTGAAGCCACGGCAAAATCGCTAAGCTATCCAAAATATAACGATCGACCTGTGCTCTAGGCGCATGAATAGCGGTAAGATTATAAGCAAGATTCCATGTATTCAATAAAACAAGATAATGCAAAAAAGGATCTGGCGACAACGTCAACTGCAACGCCGCTAAACCCGCGTCTAAACGAAGTTTTGCATCATGCATCTCTTTCATACAAACATCATCTGTCGTTTCTTAAGATGAACAAGCAACAGCGATAAAGCTGCTGGTGTCATTCCAGAAATTCGCCCGGCTTGCCCCAATGTTTGTGGTTGCACAGCATTCAATTTTTGCACGACTTCCGATGATAAACCAATCACTTTTTTATAATCCAGATCATCCGGCAACTGTGTATTTTCATGCTTTTTGAGTCGCTCAATCTCTTGTTTTTGACGATCAATGTACCCTGCATAT
>JAHFRX010000038.1 GCA_023266075.1 Legionellaceae bacterium
ATCATGCCTTCAATTTAACCTTTCTCAGTCAACTCGAGCTGCCTGAGCTGCTTGTTTCGCAGAATCAGCCAGTACTGCAACCTGATATTTGCATTCAATGGGGCTCTGTCAGCCCAGCCGGCCTGGAGCATCCATTGTGCAAAGGCGTGACGTTCCAAGCCAATGAAGAATCGCTCTGGCTGAATGTTCCAAACGTGGCGCGTTATTTAATGAGCCATGGTAATCAGATCACCATTGAGCCTTTTGCTCAAAGTGACGAAGACAGCATTCGAGTGTTTTTGCTAGGATCATGTATGGGCGCTTTGCTCATGCAACGCAATTTGTTCCTGTTGCATGCAAATGCCATCAAAATTGGCGATCATTGCATATCATTTGCAGGCGTGTCCGGTGCTGGAAAATCAACCTTGGCTGCTGCTTTTTTACAACAAGGGTATTCTCTCTTGGCTGATGATGTGTGTGCTATTAATCAAAACGGTGACGTGGTTCCCAGTTTCCCGCAAGTGAAGTTGTGGGCTGATGCCAGTCGACACATGGCGATTGAAACACAATCATTACGGAAAATTCGACCGAACCTCGAAAAATTTGCCGTGCCTTTAGGCGCGCAATTCCACCAACATCCCCTGCCTTTGAAAGTGATTTATATCCTGCACGCTCACAATAAAGATACATTTGAGCTCACCGAGCTTAGCAGTAGTCAAAAATTTAATCCCCTGAAAAACAATACTTATCGTATTCGTTACTTGAACGGCCTGCGTAAAGATCGGGCTCATTTCAAACAATGTGGAGCCATCGCATCTCAGGTCGACATTGTTCATGTCACGCGTCCCAATCACGGGTTTCAACTGAATGAATTAATGGATGTGATCAAAACTGATCTGCACAAGCGGGGCCTATCTTATGTCTAATACAAAAGGTATTTTCTGGTTAGCCTCATACCCTAAATCTGGCAACACTTGGTTTAGAATTTTTTTAGCCCATTTACTTGACAAGACCGGTAAACAACTTGATTTGGATAAGATCGCAACTGGTGCTATCGCAAGTAGCCGAGGATGGATTGATGAAGCCCTGGGATTTCATAGCGCCGATTTAGACCACGAAGAGGTGGATCAATTGCGCCCGGCGGTTTACGAGTGGCATGCTGAGCAGATGAGCTCCGCAGGCTATCATAAAATCCATGATGCCTATACCTTGTTGCCCTGTGGTACACCCATGATTCCAGAAAAAGGGTGTCTCGGCGCCCTTTATTTTATTCGCAACCCACTGGATGTTGCTATTTCATATGCCAATCATGCCAATTGTTCGATTGATGAATCCATTCAATCTATGGGCAAACCACACTATGCTTTTTGCAAGGGCCGTTCGATGCAGTATCATCAACTCCGACAGCAATTATTATCGTGGTCAGACCATGTACAAAGCTGGACGCTCACAAAAAACATACCCTGTCTGGTGATTCGTTATGAGGATATGACATCACATCCCTTGACAACCTTTACCTGTGCGGTACAATTTTTACAGATTGAAGCTTCACCGGCTCGCATCGCACAAGCCCTGGCTGATGCAAGCATGGAACGATTACAAAAACTGGAACAAACATCCGGATTTTCTGAAAAACCGGCAAAAACACAACATTTTTTTCGAAAAGGCATCGTCGGCGACTGGAAAAACACCTTGAATCACCGACAAATTGATCAAATTATTCAAGACCATGGTGAAACGATGCGAGATTACGGATATTTATAAGGAGTAAACATGAATACATTAAACCTGACACAACCATTCAGCCTGACTCAAGATCCGGTCTTTGTTCAAATTAACGACGAGATCGTGGTGATGAGCCCCAAAGATGATCAAAATTATGCGCTCAATCCTGTTGGAGCAGCGTTGTGGAATCTACTGGAATCTCAATCGATGACGCAAGAAGAGATGGCTGACTATCTTACACAAATCTATGAAGTGGATAAAGAGCAAGCCATGGCAGATGTCTCTGCCTTTATCCAGACCATGATGGATCATGATCTGGTTGGTAATAACACCCCCACAGCCTCTTGAATCACATGAATCACCGCTTCTGCGAGACGCTCTCGAAAAGTCGTCTCAAGATTTGACGCAATCAATAATTTAGGCTGAAAAGCACCATGCTCACCGTAAAACCAAACATCCAACACCGACGTCAAGGGCATGACAGGAAATGGATGTGAGAGAAGATCGACTTCTCTTAAATCTGAGACATGGGGCGTAGAAGACATAAAACTATTCAAGAGATTAATACTCACAAAAAAATGCTTTTTCCTTTCTTGTACGGCCACCTCCGCACACGCTTTAAATAAACGCGTATCGTTTACGTGACGTTTAATCAATCTTGCATAAAACGCCAACGCACCACGAATCATATAACGTTTAAAATGCCCCATCCCTAATTGGCACTGCCCCACTGCAGCGTATTTAATAAGGCTCGCTACTTCTTGATATCTCAGTGTCTCCAGCCACGACTGCTGTGCTTCTTTTGCAACATCAAGCAGTGAGCGTGTTGCGCTAAGTTGAAGCTTAATCACCATCATCTCTAAAAAACACCCGATCATATCATCCATATTTGCTTTACCACGTGTTGATTTTACCGTATTTATCAATATGGGATGAGGAAAAACCTGAGATGTACAATCTTGCAGTGCCAATCCAACTGCAGCAATACAAACATCGTTCAGCGTCAATTGATGTTGTGCACAAAACACTTGAACCTTCTGAAGCAACATTTCTGGGAAATCAATATACGTCACATAATGTTCAGCACTCAGCGTCATTTTCGGAATGATATATTGCTCTGGCATCGGAAAATAACTTGTATCAGCAAGATATGTCTTCCAAAATGCAGTCGCTTCTTGCTGTTTTGATTGCATGCATTGCTGTACCTCTAGTGCATGTTCTCCAAAAGGTTGAGCAATTTTTTGAACAGGAGCTCGCCCATGCTTCATGTAACATTGATATGCCATCAGTAAATCTTGAAAGAAAATATCCAAGGAGCGCTCATCCGCAATCAAATGCGATAAACATATTTGTAACTCTGTGCTTTCCCCTGGTAAATAAAATAATTTTGCAAGCACTCGCGGCTTATCAAAAGACCATTGATGTCGATAAAACAAGGCATCATAAGATCGCATCAGAAAAACATCACTCGCTGAGGATGTCATTAGACTCAACGATTGTTCCTCCCAACGTATCGGCGCCTCAAACGCAAACCGCTGGGCGGGATAAAAAGAATGTACCCGATAAAACAACACACCATGTTTTTGAAAAACAAAAGCCAACGCCTTATCTAAGATGTCACGATCTAATTTTTCCTCAAAGCGACGTCGAGCAACCACATTAAAGACCTTGAGTCCTGACTCAAATCGTTGCGACAACCAAAACATAAACTGATAATCTGTCAATGGAAACCAAGTCCTCGGTATTATCTGTTGCACTCGAGGTAAGATGATATGAAACGGCGCATCTTCAACGAGATTCGCCAGCGCCCGTACGGTAGGCGCACGATAAAGCGCGTCAAGTGTCAATGACTTACCCAGCTGATGCGCCACTTGTAGCACAATACGTGCCGCAATAAGTGAGTGGCCACCTAATGCAAAAAAATTATCCACCGGCGTCACATGACAATGCAGCGCCTCTCTCCAAATCGCACACAACTGCTCTTCTAGCATCGTGCAATTGACTACAACTGTTGCCGGCGGCATGAACGGCATTGGCAACGCATGTCGGTCTATTTTACCGTTCAACGACAACGGTAACGCACTTAACACAATAAATCGACTCGGTATCATATACGGTGGTAAATGTTGCTTTAGATAATCTATCAGTGGTAGCTCTAAATAACTTTCTGGATGCACAGATACATAAGCAATCAACTGCTCTTGATGCACGATTACCGCACCATTGATCACAGCAGGGTATTGCTTGATCAACGCTTCTATTTCCTCAAGCTCAATACGATAACCATGCAATTTAATTTGATTATCTGTACGGCCTAAAATAATAAACTCACCTTCCACTGTCCGTATTGCAAAATCACCCACACGATATAAACGAACATCATCTCGCACGATAAAACGCTCACGATTTAAAATTTCACGATTCACATAACCTTCGGCAAGCCCCAAACCTGCAATATAAAGCTCACCTTTCACATTAGAAGGCAAACGCGCTCCTGACTCATCAAGCACAAAAAACGACATATTTGCAATAGGCCGACCAACCGTAATCGGCTCATTTTTTTGAAGCTGCTTCATCGCGCACCATACGGTGGCCTCCGTTGGCCCATACATATTCCACACCGTATCCACACTCGCTAGAAGCTGAGAAGCTAGCACTTCTGATAATGCCTCTCCACCGCACAACGCGACCAAGCCCGCCTTCCCAGACCAGCCCACCGTAAATAACATGCTCCAAAATGATGGTGTCGATTGTAACAATGTAATTGGATATTTTGCTAAAATGGACGTCAATAATAAAGGGGCACGATGCTGCGCTTGATTGGCTAAAAAAAGTGTGCGCTTCTGCCAAAAGGGAAGCCACAACTCCAATTGAGCAATATCAAATGCAATGGTCGTCACCGCAAGCAACATCGCGTGAGATTCATGTAAAAAAACACGACTCATACAGTACAAAAAATGGTTCAACGCACGATAAGAAATTGCAACACCTTTGGGCTTACCCGTGGAACCTGATGTGTAAATAATATAAGCCAATGCACGGGGTAAAGGCGTGCTGCAGACGGCATCAGAAAAAGACGTATGACGATGATGATTCACTTCACCAACATTTAATACAACACAGGGAAAATCTTGCGTTGAAAGCGGCATATCGTACAATAACGTTTGTGCCTCACTGTCTTCAACAATCGATAAAAGACGTTGTATCGGTGTGTTTACGTCTACCGGGATATATGTGACGCGAAGCCATTGTAATGCGAGTAATATTGCGATTAATCTTGGCGTTCTTTCTAAAAAAACAATGGCGCTATCTTCTACATATTGGCTCAACACCTGTTTCCATTGCAGAACTTCTTGATATAACGCCTGATACGTCCATGTCTGATGTGTTGTCAAAAGCGCCACAGCCTCTGGTGATTCAGACACGTGCTTTAAAAATCGCGCAATCAAATCTTCCTCATCGCACCATTTCACATCATCTGCTGACTCAACATACTGCGTTTCTAGAAGCATTTGAGACATCACCACGCATCCATTTTCATCCATAAAAAATCATTATGCGTAATTCGTCTTGCTTGTTCAACCCATAGGTTCAGAAGCTATCCTTCCAGCGCCTTAATGCGACAAACACGTCCTCTGCTGTGGTCAACGTCCTTCCGGAAAAAGATGCTACGGCGTGTTTCAGTTTGGCATCGTCACATCGTAAAAAAGGATTGGTTGCTTTTTCAAGCCCAAGCTGCGATGGTACTGAGGGCTGATGTTGTTGATACAACCTTTCCGTCTCCAACAAACGTTGTTTAACATGGAGATTCTTTGGCTCAACATGATGTGCAAATTGTAAATTCAGCAACGTATATTCGTGTGCGCAATAAACACGCGTATCATCAGGTAATTGTGCTAATTTCTGAAGAGAGGCGTAAAGCATCTCTCCCGTCCCCTCAAAAAGACGCCCGCAACCGGCGCCAAATAACGTATCACCACAAAATAGTATGTCATCATGATAAAAGGCAATATGATCTAGTGTATGCCCTGGGATCTCAAAGACTTGAAACGTAGGTAAATTAGCACTGAATGCAACCACGTCACCTTCTTTCACGCGATCAGTGAGTGTTGAGAATGAAGAGGCATACGAGCCAATGACGGGTGCATGATATTCCATCAGCAACCCCTCCACACCATGCACATGATCCCAATGGTGATGTGTAATCAATATACCACTCAGTTTTAAATTATTCTGCTTTAAAAAAGTAATGACAGGCGCACTATCGCCGGGATCAACCACGTACGACTCTTTCGTGTCAGAGTGAAAGATAACCCAAATGTAATTATCTTTGAGTGCACGAACAGGATAGATCTGGCGTGTTTGCGTCATCGTTAGCATTTCAAAACATGCTGATAAATAAAGGTCCACTCCTCGGGCGTCACGGGAAGCACAGATAAGCGGTTTCCTTTTCGCAATAACAGCATCCTGGAAAGTGCTACATGCTGCTTCAATATCGCAAGCGAAATCACATGATCAAATTTTTCAACAAACTGAACATCGACCATAAACCAACGAGGATTGGTCGGTGAGCTCGTTAAATCAGGATGCTCACTTTCAGGGTCAAATGCCGTATCATCCGGATAAGCTTCACGAACAACCTTTGCGATACCAGCAATACCCGGTGGCGCACAATTAGAATGATAAAAAAAAACCAAATCTCCTACATGCATGTCATCACGCATGAAATTACGCGCTTGATAATTTCGAACACCATCCCAACACGTTGTCTCTTTGGGCGAAGCTTTTAAATCATCAATGCTAAAACAACTGGGCTCAGACTTCATTAACCAATACTTCATGATGCCTCCTTAAATCGACGATGTGCCCATTGTAACGCCTCTAAAAGCACAGTTTCATCAACCACATGTGAATAATGCTGACTGACCTGATAAGGACAAGCAATCCGTTCTAATAATACAAATCGCGGCACTTTACGACGCGACTTTTTATCCAAAGCGAGCCTGTCCATAAATCGCTCTGGATCACAAAACGCATTCGTCTTTAACGGTAAATCAAATTGTTTGAGCAACGATTCTATTGCGTAAAACTCAGCTTCTGGCAGTAAATTTAATCGCATCGCAATATAACCTTCTACCAACAAGCCTACCGCAACCGCCTCACCATGCGTTAACGCATAACGCTCAATCGCTTCTATCCCATGTCCAATCGTGTGTCCTAAATTAAGCAACTGACGTAGCCCCGCTTCATTTTCATCTTGCTCAACAATATTTTTTTTAATCAAGCAATTTTCAAAAATCAACGCACTCAATGCATCATCGACCTCATACTTAAAGTGATGCAAAGCATCAAACTGCGAGGCATCTTTGAGCAAAGTATGCTTCATCATCTCGACAACACCATTTTTCCATTCACGACGAGGAAATGTTGTTAATGTATTCACATCGACATAGATACTATGCGGAGATGAAATCGTGCCAATTAAATTTTTCCCAAAAGGTGTGTTCACACCCGTCTTGCCCCCAAGACTTGCATCCACCATCGCAAGCAAGGTTGTCGGAATATAAATCACAGGGAGACCACGGCAATACGTTGCCGCTAAAAATCCAACCATATCCAATACAACACCTCCTCCAAGTGCAATCAAACAGGTATCACGACCGCATTGCAATTGAAGAAGTTCATTTTCTAAATACGCTTTTGTTTCACGCGTTTTGTATTGCTCGCCAGCAGGAAAACTGAGCAGCTCAACCGTTAGCCCATATGTCGCTAAATGCTGCTGTAAAATCGCGCCCCAATGTACTTTAACAATCTCATCCGTCACGATCACCAACGTACGCTCTAACCGAAGACAAAGCGCAGGTAAGTGAGCATCTGTTAAGAGACCACGACCCACATTGAGTGTATAAGGCGACGTTGCTTTGACTAGAATTGACTTCATTTCACACATCGATTCATTAACAGCGCATCCGCTAAAACGAGGATCAACATCGCCTCAACCACCGGAACAGCACGAATCGCAACACAAGGGTCATGCCTTGAACCAACACCTTGTTCAAATTGTGCAGGCTCACCGTTGACATCAACAGTAGGTTGCACTTTGCCAATACTGGAGGTCGGTTTAAAAGCGACGCGCCCCCACAACGGCATCCCCGTTGAAATCCCACCCAACGTGCCACCCGCATGGTTTGTGATGGTGTGATTTAACGTATCAAAATAATCGTTGTGTGAAGAACCATGCATACGCGAAGCACCGAACCCCTCGCCAATGTCAAAACCTTTACTCGCCGGGATACTCAGCATCGCTTTCGCAAGTGTCGCTTCTAATTTTTCATACATCGGATCACCAAGCCCCGGTGGCAAGCCCGTTGCAAAAAATTCTACCACACCACCAACAGAATCTTGTGCTGATTTCACTGCTGCTAAATAATCTATCATCTGTTTTTCAATTTCTTTATCGGGACAAAACACCGGGCTCTGATACGTACTGTCCTTCCATTGCGCCATATTGTCTTTCACAACTTTCGCACAACAAATCTCACCTAAAGCGCCTAAAAAAGCATGGGTTTCAATTCCTTGGGCACGCAGTAGCTTTTTCGCAATCACAGACGCTGCAACACGACAAGCGGTTTCTCGCGCTGATGCACGACCACCACCCCGATAGTCATACACCCCATATTTTGCTTGATATGTCGCTTGCGCGTGCCCCGGACGCATCAGATGCTTCGTGGCTTCATAAGGTACTGAGTGCACGTCTTGATTCATGATAATAATCGAAATGGGGGCCCCTGTCGTATAGTCCCCAAAGACACCAGAATAAATTTCTGCCCGATCAGGCTCGCTTCGCGGACTGATGTAAGGATTTCCACCGGGTGCACGACGTTTTAGCGCCTCATGAATCTCTTCTTCGGTAATTTGGATACCCGCAGGACAGCCATCAATAACGACACCAATCGCACGCCCATGGGACTCTCCCCATGTCGTCACTCGAAAAATATTACCTAGCGCGTTGCTTGCCATTCTACAATTCACTCATTAATGGCTCACGTGTACTTTCTTCATTCCACTCACCTAAAAATACTTGTGACAAATAGAGTATCAACATGCTATAGGGTAGCAACAACAAAAGATCCCAAGGGAAACGCAACCATTCTATTCCCCCAAATGAACCAAAATAGGAGATCAATAAAATCGACGCCATATAAACCACAAACCAATACAGCGTTGCATCACATTGTCTCAACGGCTTACGGTGATATGCTAAACAAATCATCAATCCGACGAACAACGCTAAATCAAGTTTCCACAAAATATCGAACCCACACCAATACAACATCAAATTACATACATAAAAAGCGACGTGTGAGTAAAATTGACTGTGCGATAAACGAAAGGGACGAGGAAGCTCTGGTTTTAACTTCCGCATCGCTAATAAACAAATCGGTCCAATCCCATAAGATAAAATACTCGCCGAAGATAAAAATGCAACTAATTTTTGCCAACCTGGGAACGGTAAAAATGAACATACACCCACAATAAAGTTAGCATACAACGTGATATAAGGGATTTTGTGACGATTTAATTTCAAAAAAACTTTAGGTAAATGATAATTAAGCGCCATACCATAAACAATGCGCGAAGTCGCCGCTGTGTATACAAGCGTTGTTCCAAACGGTGAGAATACCGCATCAAACATCAATAATGTTGCCACAACACTTAACCCGACTAACAGTGTCAAGCCCACTAAAGGCCCGCTATCACCAGGATAACTCAATGCATGCCAACCATTCGTCAAATACGCTTTAGGTATTGCAATAACAAAACTCAGCTCCAACATAAAATACAGCAAAAATCCAATCAGCACGGCACCTAAAATAGAAATAGGGATATTCCGTTGCGGGTTTTTAACCTCACCGGCGAGCATCAATCCATTTTGAAAACCAGTAAAAGCAAATGCCACACCACCTGCTGACAGTGCTGAAAAAATATCTATCCAACTTTGTTTTGTAGTGACATCAAAGGCCAGATTTTCAAAAGAAGGAGCAACGTGAAGTAATGACACAATGGCAATACTTGGCAAAATAAATTTAATAAGACTCGCATATTTATTACATTCCGCCAAAAATTTAATACCATACGAATTAATCATCACCACAAAAAGCATGATACCCATAGCCACAACATAACCTATCCCTGAAAGTGTGAGCGTATTCGTCTGGCTCTCAATCAATGAAGGGAAAAAATGGCTGCCATATTGCAAAATGGCTTGAATTTCAATTGGCGTCATGACCACATATGACAGCCACGATGTCCAAGCAAATAAAAATCCAACTTCTTGGCCATGTGTATACGTTGGATAATTAGACATCCCCCCAGAAACAGGAAACATCGTCCCAAGCTCACACAACGGCAACGCAATAAACAACATAAAAACTGCAGCAATAACCCAACTTATCAATGCATTAGCTCCCCCTGCCATTTGTGCACTGATAAAAGGACTAAACAACCATCCAGAGCCTATCATGCCACCGGCAGACGCGACTAAAATATTGACGGTAGAGATGTCTCTTTTCAACATAAACGTTTTCCTCTATGATAAGACTCGCTGATAAGCCAGAAAAGTAGCTTCTTTACAGGCGTCCCACGTAAATGTGCGCGCCAGCATTTGCCCTCTTTTCTTCAATTCCATGATCAAATCACGCTCCTCCAATACTTGCAACATCGCTTGACTTAAGGCCGTCACATCGCGTGGATCTAACAGTATTGCCGCATCTTGAGCCACCTCTGGAATGGACGTCGTATTAGAAGCAATCACGGGGCAATTCGCTGCAAAAGCTTCGATAATCGGTAAGCCGAATCCCTCGTACAAAGACATAAACGTCAGTGCTTGAGCGCTCTGAAGTAATGCTATCACCTCATGTTGCGGTACATAATCCAGCCACCGTACGGTCTTAGCCGCCTCAAGTGAACGCAATCTCGGCAATAAACTATCCACGCCCCAACCATTTCGTCCCACGATCACCATTGGATGACGAATTTGCAAAGCATGTGGTAATAACGCATGTGCATTAAGAAGGTGCTCTACGTTTTTCCTTGGCTGTAGTGTACCGATAAATAAAAAAAATCCTGAGGCTAATTGATAACGCTTCAACACATCCAAACGTTTTTCTTCTGATAGAACTTCAAAATAACGTGCATCGACACCTAAGGGTGTGACCGTAATTTTATAAGCCTCTACACCAAAATGCGTCATCAAGTCTTGTCGACTTTGCTCAGAAATCGTGATCAAATGATCCGCTGATAAGATACTTTTTTTGAACAGCCAATTTTTAATTGAGCGCAATCCCGTAGAAACCCACTCGGGATGCAAAAAAGGAATCAAGTCCATGACTGTCGCAACCACAGGGATATCTAACCGCGGAATATAATGATCAGGTGCATGAAACAA
>JAHFRX010000176.1 GCA_023266075.1 Legionellaceae bacterium
TGGATGTTCTTGAGGTGATGAGTTTTTTTGTGTCGGCACCATTTCAACGCATTATGCGCTATGAAATGCCAATAAGCGAAGCAAAAAAAGTGCTTGATCAACGTGGGGAAGCAAATAGCTTGCTCCAGACGGTTCTCACAACGTTAAAAAATATTGCTCAAGCCATCCAACCATCTTCAAGGATGGGTATAGATGATCGCTTAACACAAGTAAAACGAGCTATAGCTGGAAAAACCTTAAAAAGATCAAAAGGTGGTAAAATATCAGTGCCTTCCGAAGATGCAGTAGAAAATGATATCCCACCCATCAACAATATAGCAAATCATCCATCGACAACCAGCACAGCAGTTTCTAAAGAATCAGCAAAAGATAACGGCGTTAAGCGAAGATATGATGATGAAAATCCTTTTTCTAAACCCAAACCACCTGGAAGAGTTGCTGGAGGATGGAAAGCTCGATTTCAAGACGTGCAGCAACCATCGGCTTTAGAACCAGAAAAAGATACTACAGAAAGCACGCCCAAAAAATCAAGTTGAGTTCTCTTATAGAAATGTGTTAATATATGGTCTACTTGTATAACATTTGAAAAGATATTAATGATTTTATGGGTGAGATATGCCTAAATTTACTGATAAACCACACACCCTTTATATGACACATGGTGGTGTAGTTACACTGAAGATATTATCTAAAAATTTATATAAAGATGATTATCATTGGTCTGTGAGTTATGATTGGAGCAGTCAGCGTTATAGCTTTTGTGACCCAACAAATATTGTACTGACAGATGCTGCTGGGAGTACGATTCATTTTTCACACCTGCCTTCTTTCTCATCGTATAAAGATTTAATCTCATATATTTTGACGTATGCGCCTTCAATTCGTTGCGTCGCGTTGGATGCCAATTTAGAGATAGTGGGTGGTCTTGAGTTTACTCGAGTCGCACATGAAATTGTGACGCTGAGTCGGTGTGAGAAAGCTGTATTTTTTACTGATACGAACCTCTGTATTCAAGATACAGAGCGGTATGTAAAAGGCTCGCATGCCTTAAAACCACCATCCTCATTGAAACAAGCGATAGTTTCTGAAAGAAAAGATCTTTTCCGTCTAGATGGGCGTTTTGTCAAGGTTCGTCATGGTTGTTGTAGCGCTGTGAGTCGCTTTTTTTCGTGCGCTAACACTCAGCAATCAAAAAAAGAGAAGACGCCTCAGTGGAATTATTATTTCTGGAAAAATGCGCGTATTCATCATGATATTCCGCCCGAAGGATCTGAATTACTAGGCGTGTCTCAAGATCCAATAGAAGTGGCGCAGTATTCGATATCAGATAATACTCGGGGTTTAAACGATTGTACGCCGCTATCGGCAACTGAAAATACAAAACCGAATGAGGAACACGGCGCTTTAGTTTTGAAACTTTAAACTGAAGTCAATTAAATGCTGTTTTCCACTTTCCAGCAACGTTTGTTTGAGTATGTGGAGGCGGTTTTGGTAATCTTGCTGTGTTAAGTGACCGCGCATTTGTTCAAAGCGAAGATAAATACAATACGTGTTGAGTACATCTGTTTCACAGTAATTGCGAATATCATGAATCTGGCCTTTTAGATAACTTTTCCAGACGTGTTGCCCGCTCATCCCCATTTTTCCTGGAAATCCTAGGAGAACAGCAATGTCATCTAAGGGTGCATAAGCTTTATTTTGATAGGCACTTAAGACATCCATGAGATCAAGATGTCGATAATGAAAGCGATTCAGGTAATTATTCCAACGAAATTCGGATTGAGTTTCACCATACTCCCAGTACTGGCTTGCTTCTATGCCATGGCGTAAAGCACGATAATGTAACACAGGAAGGTCAAATCCACTACCATTCCAACTGACTAAAGTAGGTACATGTTTTTTGAGTCCAGCAAAAAAGCGATGAATGATTTCTGGCTCATCACTGTCTTCATTTCCGACGGACCAGACTTTTATTGTATTTCCAGTTTGTAGAACACAGGATATGGTGACAATTTTTTGCAGATAATGTGGCAAGAAATCATGTCCGACTTTTTGTCGACGCAATGCAAAGAGTGCTTGAATAACATCTTCATCAGATAAGCCATCTAAATTATATAGTTTTTTACCCGCTGTGATGTCAGGGATGGTTTCAATATCAAAAACTAAAATCATGGGTATACAGGTCAAGTCCATATAAGACCCTAGTACATTCGGACATAATCAGGCAGACCCAAATGGTAGGGTGGATACGCTTCTCCTTGAATAAGCGGATGTAGATAACGGCGACAAGCGTCAGTGATGCCAAACCCATCTGGGGTGATGAATTCTTGAGGCATTTTCTTTTCTTGATTAGCAACGTCACTGAGCGGGACATGTCCAATCGACCATTGGTAAGGCGCGTCACTTTCACGAATAATGATGGGCATGATGGCGTTTTTGCCTTGTAGTGCAAACTCTACAGCAGCTTGCCCAAGTGCATAAGCTTGTTCGACATCGACGTGTGATGCGATATGGCGTGCTGAGCGTTGTAGATAATCGGCAACCGCCCAATGATATTTATATTTGAGTTCTTGTTTAATCAATGCCGCGAGTGCAGGTGCGACCCCGCCCAATTGTGCATGTCCAAAGGCATCTTTCAAGCCCGTATCGCTTAAAAACTGACCTTGTTCATTTTTAATACCTTCTGACGCGACAATAACGCAATAGCCATATTGCTCTACGGTTTGCTTCACTCGTGCAAGAAAAGTGCTCGCGTTAAATTGTATTTCCGGAAACAAAATCATGTGCGGTGGGAGATGTGCGCCTTGGCCTGCTAATCCCGCAGCAGCCGCAATCCATCCGGCGTGTCGACCCATGACCTCTAGGATAAAAACTTTTGTGGATGTTTCTGCCATAGAAGCCACGTCTAAGCCGGCTTCTAATGTTGAAATTGCAACATATTTTGCAACAGATCCAAATCCTGGACATGCATCCGTAAAGGGTAAATCATTATCAATTGTTTTAGGAATACCGATGCAGGTGATGGGATAACCTACGGCTTGACTCATTGTCGCCACTTTATAGGCGGTATCTTGAGAGTCGCCACCACCATTATAAAAAAAGTAGCCGATGTCGCGCGCTTTAAAGACTTGAATTAAGCGCTCGAATTCGTCTCCTTCATTTTTTAGTTTATGGCGGCATGAGCCAAAAGCACCAGCGGGCGTGTGCATCAATTTTGCGATAGTGGCATCATCTTCTTTTGAGGTGTCAATGAGTTGATTGTTGAGTGCACCCATGATGCCTGATTTTGCAGCATATACTCTGCCAATTTTATTGGGATATTTTCGAGCTGTTTGAATAACTGCGCAAGCAGATACATTAATTACAGCGGTGA
>JAHFRX010000177.1 GCA_023266075.1 Legionellaceae bacterium
CAGAAATAGGATGCGCGTAATCATACATCGGATAAATACACCATGCTGTTCCAGTGCGTTGATGAGCGACGTGGCGAATACGATACAAGACTGGATCTCGCATATTAATATTGCCGGACTGCATATCAATTTTGGCACGTAAAACATGCTCACCATCACTAAAGTCGCCCGCTTTCATACGTTGAAAAAGTATTAGATTTTCTTCAACAGCACGATTACGGTAAGGGCTTTCTCGACCTGGCTCTTGCCACGTACCACGGTAGGCACGAATTTCTTCCATGCTTAAACTATCTACATAGGCCAGCCCTTTTTGAATCAAAAGGCAAGCGAAATCATACAGCTCTTGATAATAATCCGACGAATGTGTTATGGCACACCATTCAAATCCCAGCCATTTTACATCTTCGATAATGGCGTGTACGTATTCGTCTTCTTCTTTCATCGGGTTGGTATCATCAAACCGCAAATAACATCGTCCAGAAAATTCTTTTGCCAAACCAAAATTAAGGCAAATTGATTTTGCATGCCCAACATGTAAATAGCCATTGGGCTCTGGAGGAAAACGCGTCACAATACTATCGTGTTTTTTTGTCGCCAAATCCTCTTTGATCAGTTGCCGTATAAAATGTTGTTGACCTTCAGTTACTGATTGCTCACTCATATTCATTCCTACAAAATAATCGGACCCAAACTGGGTCTTAGAATACCGAATGCTTTTGGATAGCGCACACCCACAAGATAAAGACCATATGACGGTGCAGTCACAGCGCCCATACGCCTATCTTTGGCGAATAAAACGTCTTTGACCCAACTCACTTCACGACGGCTTGTGCCAACCGCCATCAACACGCCTACGATATTACGTACCATATGATGCAAAAATGCATTCGCCGTCACATCAATAATCACCAAATCATCACGTCGTTTCACCTCAATATTTTCAATTTTTCGCATGGGTGTCTTAGATTGACATTCCACAGAACGAAACGATGTGAAATCTTGCTCACCGAGTAAAACTTGAGCTGCTTCATGCATCAAGGTATGATTCAATGGTTGATATTGCCAAGTGACATTACTGCGCATAATCGCAGGTCTAATCGATGTATTATAAATCACATAACGATAACTTCGTGAGGATGCTGAATACCGTGCATGAAATTGCTCAGGCACTTCTTTCGCCCAACGAACACATACATCTTTAGGCAATTGAGCGTTTGCACCAAAAATCCACGAACGCATGTTGCGCTCTTTTTCTGTATCAAAATGTACAACCTGGTGCGTCGCATGAACACCAGTATCTGTACGACCCGCACAGGTAAGGACTACAGGATGATTTGCGATATGACCCAATGCTTGTTCTAATGCATGCTGTACAGTACGCAGTCCTATCTGAGATTGCCAACCATGATACTGACTCCCATCATATTCAACTATCAAGGCAATACGCATAGAAGAACTCGTGAATAAATGCAGAAATGTACCTCATCATGCGTCATTTGTCCAGCTTAGTCGTTGTCCATGTGTCTTTCATTAACACACATGGATATGAATATTTTGTTGAGGCGCACCATCAGCGTCAAAGAGTGGCGTAAACTCTCTTAATTCACGCGCACGCTGAATATAATCCGTCATGCGATCGGTAATATGATAAAGCATATTAAAATCGTCAATGACATAATAAATAGACTGCAGTTGATCAATTCGATACGGTGTTCGTAAAATCGCCACTGGATTAAACAACGCTCGCAATGGTATATCGCTTTCCACACTGTATGCTGTTTCATGGATAGAAGATAAAATCCCGCCACCATACACTCGGACACCTGATGGTGTTTGAATCAAACCAAACTCGACTGTAAACCAAAACATACGCTGCAAAAGTGCCCATTCAGATTCTGGATAAGTCAGTACTTTGAGCGCATATTGATGAATGAAATCAGCATACACAGGATTCATCAACAATGGGCAATGACCGAATAATTCATGGAAAACATCAGGTTCTGTCACGTAATTGAGTGCCGCACGATGTCGTATAAACGTTGCGGCAGGAAAAGCACGTTTTGCAAGTAGTTCAAAAAATTCACGCGCTGAAATGAGTGCTGCGACCGGTACCACGCGCCAACCTGTTTTTGCCTCTAAAACTCGGTTCACCTTGGGCAGTTGTGGTATCGCATCTGGCGACAAATTTAAATCATGGAGTCCTTGCAAATATTCGTCACAGGCTCTGTTCGGCAATAGCTTTTGTTGACGTTCAAATAAAATGGCCCAAACACTATTTTCTTCATCAGAATAAGTCACATCACCTTTTTCATCGGGTTGATGTGACACATATTGACTCATGAATGTCATTTTACAGCTCCTAAACTTAAATCGCTATTATATCTGAGTCTATACTGCGCGCGAACTGGTCCATCAGTAATTTTTGATTCAATAATTGTGCGACACGCCCAGGACGACCATCTTGAATTCTTACCTGCTCGAATGTGACAACAGGTAAGACATTAATAGTTGTTCCCACCATCATAATCTCTGCCGCATCTTGAAGCTCATCTATCGTAATGCGCTGTGTTTTTGTCTTAAGCCCAGCGTCTTTTGCAAGCTCACATACCCGTATCATCGTCGTGCCTTTTAAAATATGCTCAAACGGCGGATGTATAATGACACCGGCTTTATCAACTATCAGGACATTTTCTGTCGCACTTTCTGTGACAAAGCCATGATCATCAACCCCGATCACATAATCTAAGCCGCGATCAACCGCTTCGCGCTTCATTAATACATTGGGTAAATAATTACACGATTTAATTTGACTCATCCAATCCGGTTTAGGCGGAATACTACTTTTACCGATCGCAACACCCGATGTATATTTCTCCGCGTTCAGCTCTTTTAACCGCATCACAACGACATACAATTGTGGCGCAATAGCATCATACGGATTTGCCGAAAAATCTCCCGGACCACGAGATAAAAACACGCGAATACTCGCTTTCTCTTGCTGAGTGACAAGAAGTGTTTCAAGCACAATGGCTTTTATCTCATCGACAGACCATGGTGATACGAGACCAATACGTCCTGCCGAATACAACAACCGTTCAAGATGTGCGTCCATCAGATAAACCGTGTTTGAAACAACCTTCATCGCCTCAAAGACACCATCACCACGATGAACCATATGATCATCGAGTGGTAATTGCATCAATCGTGGCTCTAAGACAATCCCACCATACCAAGAAGAGTAAAAAGCAAAATAATCATCAAAAAATGGATTTTTTTGCTGTAATAAAGCGTCATAACATTGATCTGGTGACAAAATTTTATATGTCATATAACACCTCTTTTCAAAAAA
>JAHFRX010000178.1 GCA_023266075.1 Legionellaceae bacterium
TCAAACGCTCTTCATCGGTATTAAAAGTCAATCTTTTGTGAGTACACTTCCTCTGCCCAAATACGTCTATTGGGAGTTAGGATATACCTGGTATATCCTAGGATTTTCTTATGTGTTATTGAGTATTGTACAAGCAATATGCCATACACTTTTTATACGGTCATGGCCTCAAACATCTCCCAAAATCCTTCTGCTCTTGCTGATCAGTAGTAGTTGGATAGCGTTACTGTGTCTTAATATCTACTACTTCCCTTTGAGCCAATATAGTCGCATCATTGAAACAACACTACCGACATGGTTTATCTCTTTTTGGGGTGTCATATCCCTCAGTATTCTTGCGCTCATCGCATTGAACGCGCTCTTTCGCTTGTGCCAAACCTATCCCTTACAAATAAGCATCCTCATTTTATTTTGTATACTGAGCACACCAAGCCCTTCTGAGCGCCAACCACAATCGCTGCTTCAACCCAATATTATCATTATCGGCATCGACTCATTAAGTCCACACTTTGTTCAACCACAGTTAACCCCCACGCTTTGGAGGTTTGTCAATCAAAGCCTCTGGTTTCAAGAGACCATTTCACCTTTAGCACGCACTTATCCGGCTTGGAGCACGATCCTCTCTGGTCTATACCCGTTTCATCATGAAGCGCGATACAATTTGATTGCAAAGGATAAAGCGGCTGACGCCAGCATCGCTTGGACAATGAAACAAGCTCAATACACAACACTTTATGCAACAGACGATAGGCGGTTTAATCTTTTAGATGAATCTTTTGGCTTTGACCACATCATTGGACCAAGAAGGGGTGTGAACGACGTCTTAATTGGAACATTCAATGATTTTCTCTTAGGGAATCTATTGATTAACAGTATCATTGGACGATGGTTTTTTCCTTACAACCATATGAATCGAGCAAGTCACTTTTCTTATTATCCACAAACATTCGACAAAGCGCTGAAAAAAGCAATTCAAACACATGCGCACATCAAACCACTGTTTATGGCCGTTCATTTTACGTTACCACACTGGCCTTATGCCTATGCAAGCTCGAGGCACACTGCTGCACTTCACGAATACAATATCACGGCGCGTACACCACTCTACCGTGCTGCGCTACATGATGTAGATAAAGAGGTTGCGGCATTTTTGGCCGTCTTAAAAGAAAACCAGTTACTACAAAATACGCTGATGATTGTCTTAAGCGACCATGGTGAGACCTTATATACACCACTTTCAAGACCTATTACAACACAACATTATCAAAGTCTTAAAAAAAGCACTTTTGAAACTTATTTGGCACAATACACTTCAACGGCACTCGATCGCAGTGCAGGCCACGGCTCTGACCTCTTAAGTCCAGATCAATTTCATTGTTTACTTGCGATTCAATATTATCAAAAAGGAAAAGCACAATATCAACATGAGCAGATTATGGACCGTGTCGGTTTACAAGATATCGCACCCACAATATTAGAATTTACACACCACGCTTTACCCTCGCTTGATGGCCTGTCTTTGCGCTCCCGAATAGAAAAAAAGAGCGCATTACCTAGTAGGGCGTTTATCCTGGAAAGTGGAATGTTACCCAATCAATTTCTATCTCGTGAAAAGGCGCGGATGATGGGACAAGCGCTGTTTGAGGTCGACTTCAACAGTACACTACTCCATATTCGTGATAATAAAATAGCACAATTAGATAAAGAAAAACTTTATGCCATCTTAAAAGATAATTGGATTTTAGCACTTTATCCTACAACAACAAGCTATCTGCCGGTCTTACAAGAGCTGAGTACACACGCATGGACAGATGATTTAAACTCATCTTTTGCACGCAATTCACCCAGCCAATTCTTACTCAAAGAACTCAGTCAGTTTTATACTGCTCGTCAGCACTTACTGACGTCACCATGATGGCGTTCATCCTGCTGAAAATTAAGCCTGCACATCGATTATTTTTACGTCTATTGATGCCGAATCTTCAGCATCTTCACACTTTTGATAGTGTTTTCAGCGACTTTTAAAACCTCGATGTGATATTGCTCTATTTTCAAACAACACTCTGAAGGGGGAATATAGCCTAAATACTCAATGATGAGGCCACTCAGTGTTCTGGGGCCTAATGCAGGCAATTGCCAATTTAACATCCGTTGAAGTTGACGTAGTGTAATACTCGCATCAATCACTACAGTACCATCCGCTTGAAACGTAATATCTTTACTTAAATCTGCAATATCGGTCGTAAAATCACCAATGATTTCTTCCAAAATATCTTCAAGTGTCACTAAACCCAGTAAGTCTCCATACTCATCAACCACAAAACAACTACGTCGTTTCATTTTTTGAAAATTCAAAATCTGTACATTTAACGGTGTAGCCTCTGGGATAAAATAAGGTGCTTCCGCCATTTTAATAAGATTGTCTAACGTTAAATCGCCACTTAAAGCGAGATAAAGTGCGGAGCGAATATGAATAATCCCAACTAACTGATCCATACTTTCTCGATATAAAGGGATTCGCGTGTGTTGCACCGTCTCAAGTTGTTCGACCACTTTTGGCCACGGCAGTGTCAAATCTATCCCGACAATTTCGGTTTTGGGGATCATGATATCTTCCACTTGCGCGGCTTCTAAATCGAGCAAACTAATCAACATACCCTTATGCTCGACAGGCAACAGACCACCCGCTTCGTGTACCACTGAACGCAACTCCTCTCTTGTCAAGACCTCTTTCTGTGTGCGCTCAATCTTAACGCCAACAAGGCGTAATAAACTTGTTGCCGCAACGCTCACCATATGCACAAGTGGTAACAACACATATTGCAATGTCATGAGCGGCAGGACGGTTGCAAAAGCAACTTGCTGCGGATAAATAGCCGCTAACGTTTTAGGTGCCATTTCCGCAAAAATTAATACGACGAGCGTCAATAACGTTGTTGCAATCGCAACACCAAAGTCACCATGCAACCGTTGGCCAATTAAGGTCGCGACAGTAGATGCAACGATATTTGCTAACGTATTACCAATCAATACAACACTTAAGAGCCGATCTGGATGCGTTAAAAGATGATTCACACGAATCGCTTGTTGATGTTGTTTTTTAACCAAATGACGTAGGCGATAACGATTAATAGACATCATGCCAATTTCAGAGGCTGAAAAAAATCCCGAAATCAGTATCAGAAAAACAAGTATTACAAAAAGCGTCGTAAGAGACATTGACATATGAAATCCACAAAATCACTACCTCACTATAACAAAAAATTGTAAACACTAAAACCTCTGGTCTTGTCCAATCCTATACAAAGCGAGTATCATTCCGCCTACTGAT
>JAHFRX010000039.1:0-3902 GCA_023266075.1 Legionellaceae bacterium
AATTAAACAAACTATTCATCCGGTCGATAAAGCGCGTAAGCCTGCTCTTTTGAGTCATTTGATTCATCGCCATCGATGGAAACATGTGCTTGTATTTACACGCACAAAACATGGTGCAAATAAATTAGTGAAACAGTTAGCTGAAGATCGCATTTACGCGTTGGCTATTCATGGGAATAAATCTCAATCCCAACGCACAAAAGCACTGGCTGATTTCAAATCGGGCGAGCTTCACGTCTTAGTTGCAACGGATATTGCTGCTCGCGGAATTGATATTGATGCTTTGCCGTGTGTTGTTAACTTCGATTTACCTCAAGTTCCAGAGGATTACATTCATCGAATTGGCCGAACTGCACGCGCAGGTGCAACAGGTATTGCATTGTCGCTCGTTTGTGCAGATGAAGTAGCACAATTGTATGCGATTGAGAAATTATTGAAGCAGACGTTGAGTCGCGTTGAAGTTGACGATTTTGAGCCGCAACATCATCTACCAGCGAAACAAGCTGCTTATAATAAGCACGAGCCACGCAAGAAAGCACCTCATTCAGCAGCAAAATCACGTCATACGCCATCTAAAAAATCAAAACGATAGATAAAAAATTTGATGATTTCCCACGCGATTACACGAAAGACCCAACACCTCGGCCACTTTCAATGAGCAGGAGACGGCTGATCGCGAGGCTGATCTAACAACAAATGCTCTATCTCATCGAAATCAGGATGAGTGCGATACAGGCGTTTCAAATAACTCAATGCTGTTTGTCCATATCGATCTGGTTGTTGAACCATCTCCGGAGGAATATGGTCGAGCGCCCATTCAATGATAGGCTTTTTCATGGTTGCAATAGCTTGATGCAAGATGGTTCTACCATTAGAGTTCAACAAAGACACATCTGCATCATGATCAATCAATGCTTGTAGTATCTCGAGATCAGCAGATGATCTTACAAAAAGCGCGCTGGCAGTAATGGCTGACATCAAAGGCGTTTCACCCATCTCATCCATGGCATTAATGTATTGAGGCACAATAGTGCAACACCGACGAACCATCTCAGCTGAGCCATAACAGGCCGCATAGTGCAATACAGAGCGTCCTCGAGATGCGAGAGCGCTTTGATAAGCAGGTATGGTTGATAGCAAAAATACCACCATATCCGTTTGTCGATTCAAAATAGCCGTGTGAATGGGCAGCTCTCCTTGGCGATTCTGAACAAGGTGTACTGCTCCGGTATCTTTTTGATAAGCGTTTAAAAAAGAATCTTGAGAGCCTTGTATTGCATATGTATGAAACTCCGTGTCGCCATTCATCTGTTCAAAAGTCTGTGATTTACTCATCGTGTCATACTCCTTTTTTAACTGCCACTGGGACCATCTTGTCTTTTATCTGGACTATCTGGACTATCTGGACTATCTGGACTATCTGAAACACTCTTTTTATTCTGAGGCGTTGAAACAGAAACATTAAGTTCTCTCATTTCTTTCAAAGCTATTTTAGAATGGAAGAACTTTAACGTACGTAACATGTCGCTAACGCTGGGCCGTTGCTCTGGATCTTCTTGAACAGCATTTTTTATCATTTGCTTCAGTGCCATGCCTTCTTCTGATTGAAAAATAGGATCTTCAAAACTCATTTGTTCAGCATTGTTTTTTCCATCTAAATAGTCAATAGTACAACTCGTCATGGCCTGATAAATATTTTTTCCTAACATAAATGCATACGCTTTATCAATTGAAAATGGAGGGACCTCATCAGCACTCATATCAATTTCAGGAGGATTCAGATAACGTGTGGTCGCAAACAGCAGCATATACCCATCATTCATAGATAAATTTTCATCAAATTGGTCGTCTGGAGCAGGCATAAAACTTTTTGTATCAGCGATATGAAGGGTCTGTTTTTCTTTATTTCCATTAACTAACCAGTTTGTATTTTTAATGTCTGGAAAAAATACTCCTTCTTTTTGCATAGCTTTTAAAACTGTTCCCATTTGTATGTACGTGTGAAGCATTGTCTTCAGAAAATGTTCATTAGACGCTCGCAATTGAGACATATTATTTTGTAAATCTCCTCCATTGCAAAGTTCAGTCACAACCAATGTCTTTGTATCACCAACGTCTTGTTTCGCCCAAATAGGCGTTAGCGTCTGCTGTAAACTTCCCTCTCTTAGCTTTTCTGAAAGATCAGTTGGATGTGGCATAAACAAAGACTGGACTTGTAACACGACAGGGTCTGTTCCATCTTGACACGAGATGACATAATTAGCATTATTTTGTCCACCTAATCGCCTTGGAAGAGCATGTGTTTTGAGATACTCTTGAAATACATCAAACCCCTCTTCTCCGACCTTAAACAGCCCCATGTAAGCCTGAGAAAACTCTTTTATCTCCAATCGACTATTTAAAATCTCACTCAATTGCTTCGCCTTTTCTGGTGTCAATCGAGCAATAAATTCAGCTGTTTTATTATGACGCTCGGGACGCTCTTGTGTTTTTTCTCTCATCACTCTGCCTCCTGTGCATTTTCATGCCCTGATAAAACATCGAACCACCACATTGCGGCATGGTTGCTCTATAAATATTTCAAATTCAAAAAATGGTTATAGTGCCATATTGACACTGTGAACCTCTTGAGTCAACGCATCTATTACAGAGGGTTCAGTCAAGGTCGAAATATCACCTAACGCTTTAAATTCACCAGACACTATTTTTCGCAATAATCGACGCATGATTTTCCCAGACCGTGTTTTAGGCAATTGAGCCGCCCAATAAATTTTCGAGAGCGCCGCAACAGGTCCAATCACCTCACGAACATGCTCATTCAGTGTGATTTTTAAAGCTTCAGTAGGTGAAGCGTCTGCTTTCAATGTCACAAAAGCCACAATACGCTCACCCTTGATTTCATCAGGCACGCCCACCACAGCCGCTTCTGCAACAGCAGTATGAGAAACCAAAGCACTCTCTAACTCTTCTGAGCCTAAACGATGTCCCGAGACTTTGATCACATCATCATTTCGTCCGGTGATCCACAAATATCCATTTTCATCTCGATACGCCCCATCTCCCGTGTAATAACATCCTGGGACCACACTCAGATATGTGTTGATGAATCGAGCATGATCACCATGTATGGTTTGCATCATGCCTGGCCAAGGTTGCTTAATGACCAATTGACCTGCCTCTATACCTGGGACAATCCCAAAATAAGGCACACCCGCAGCCCCCGGAACCAGCGACGTTACCTGAGGAAAGGCCGAAAGCAATATCCCCCCTGTCTCGGTTTGCCACCAAGTGTTCACAATAGGACATCGCTTTTCTCCAACCACCTCATAAAACCATGTCCAAACATCTGGATTAATGGGCTCGCCCACGCTACCCAAGAGGCGCAAACTTTTTCGGTCCGTTTGATGAACCAAAGCATCGCCCTCACGCCGAATCGCACGCAGTGCCGTTGGTGCTGTATAAAAAACAGTGACCTGATGTTTATCTACCACCTGCCAATAACGTGCATAAGTGGGATAATTCGGCACACCTTCAAACAATAATGTGGTGGCACCATTTAATAATGGGCCATAGACGACATAAGAATGTCCCGTGATCCAGCCAATGTCTGCTGTACACCAGAAAACATCCTCTTCTTGATGATCAAAATAATCATGGAACGTAGAGGCCACATAAACCAAATAGCCTGCCGTGCCATGCAACACACCCTTAGGCTTACCTGTCGAGCCAGAAGTGTACAAAATAAACAAAGGATCATGAGCATCCATCGGTTCACATGGACATACTGTCGAAACTTCTTCAATGGCATGGTGGTACCACACGTCTCGCTCAGCATGCCAAGATACGGGTACATGACTATGCTGGACAACAATTACATGTTCTACTTGAGGGCATGTTACAAG
>JAHFRX010000039.1:3912-10916 GCA_023266075.1 Legionellaceae bacterium
CACTTGTGCTTTTAAAGCCACCTGTTTTTCACCACGATATGCGCCATCTGCCGTTACAACAACGCGACAATCTGCGTCTAAAATACGCATACTCAACGCTTCGTGTGAAAACCCTGCAAACACAACCGAATGCACCACACCCAAACGCGCACAAGCCAACATGGCAATCACGGTCTCAGGAATCATGGGTAAATAGATACAAATTTTATCGCCTTTCTGAAGACCCAATTGCTTGAGCACATTCGCGAATCGACAAACGTGCACATGAAGTGCAGCATAAGTTAATGTAGACTGCGCAATTGGGTCATTTCCCTCCCAAATAAGAGCGACTTTCTCAGCGCGATGCGGCAGATGTCTATCCACACAATTGTAACAAGCGTTTAAAGATGCACCACTAAACCATGCCACATCATGTGTTTCAAAACGACCCTGTAACACAGACACCCATGGCTTCAACCAGGAAATATACTGTTTTGCTTGATGCGCCCAAAAACGCTCTGGATCTTCAATCGAGGCGCTGTAGATGGTTTGATAGGTATTGGCATCGATAGCGTTGTTCGCGCCCAGAATCATATGGTCATACTCCGTAAGCATTTTTTAAAATGTTAATATAAAACTCACCTTAGTACTCTAGCATATCGCGAAGATTTCTCCAGATCTATCTACTTGATATGAGCACGCTCAGTTGGATGATGATGATAAACCAGAACCACCACCTCAACCTAAGTAAAAAAAGAGGCCGCTTTTAGCCTCTTTTTTACTTTTTTTGATTTGCATTTCAAGTAGTTGCTTCAGAGCATACGATAAGCAAGCCGGATGGAAATAGAATATAGAAAGGGGATGTAGTCATCCACAGGGTTAATTTCTGACTCACCATAACCTGCGGCATAGTTTGCAGCGAGCTCTGCCATGATACGTGGTGTGAAGTTGTAATTTAAACCAAAGCCAAATGTAGGCGCAACTTGCCAATGATCTTTGAGGTCATCATCACGATGAATGTCAGCAATACCGAAGTTTGAATACGCACGAACATGAGTTTTGGGGACAGTGAGCATGATTTTGGCAATGAAAGAGAGGATTTCAGTATTGGTGATCATCGTTGTTTCACTCTCATGATCAAAAGCAAATAAGCTTGTTTCATCAAACAAAAGCCGTGCACTTGGGAAATGCATATAATTAGCCTCGAGTGCAAAGTGGGGGGTAAACTCGTATCCCAAAAATGCACCAAATACACCACCACCTTCTGTTGTGCTGATGGGTGTTGACATACTGATAGCAATATTTTGTTTTTCAGCGGAAGGGACTAAGCCTTGCCACGTGGTTGAACCATAACCTGCAGAGCCCCCGATATAAAACTTATGGATAAATGGATCTGCTTTAAGCGATGGAGTTCCAGAAAAAGCGCTTCCTGAAAACAATAAGAATGTTGTTAGCCAAACTTTAAGCACAAGCTGCACCCGTGCCATTACAGGGTTCATTGTTGGAAGTTACGCCGCCATTGCGATAACAATGCCAAGAGTCAATACAATTTTGTGCTGTTGTCTCATGCTGAAATTCACAGGCTTTTTTCACATCCCGAAACACAGCAAGCATGCGTTCATAAATGATGTTCATGTCTTGACACATGCGCACAGGTAAACCAGATGTTGAGCAATGGCATTGTGCTGCGACCTTAAACGAACTACAAAATTCCGCAGTTGTCGGAGGGGTTGCCATCGGGCATGCAAATAGTGTGGAGGCGCTAAAAATAGACAATAAATACATGAAGCGTACTAAGATTTTTTCAAGCATGTTCAGTCCCTCAAATAAACAAAAGCTTACCTGCTTTTACTTCTAGGTAAGCTTTTGGATTATAAAGGAGTTTTTATTGTTTTGCTACTACCAAACTCTTCAGTATTGTTAATGCTTCATAGAGTTGATAATCTTCGTGTAATAGCGTTGCATCATTAGATGCGATGGGTGCTATTTTTGCGTTTTCTGAGGATGTATTGCCATTGTTTAAGTGGCCACTCAAATCTGCTTCACTAAAGCCAAACCCATCATTTTTGGCAAGCGTATCTTTAGGAACAGAGATCTCTTCAACAACGATATCCGGTGCAATACCTTGTGCTTGAATAGAAATTCCAGACGGTGTGTAGTACATCGCGGTGGTCAGCTTGATACCATGTTTGTTATCCAGTGGGAGCACCGTTTGTACGGTTCCTTTACCAAAGCTTTGGGTACCAACAATCAAGGCACGTTTATTATCTTTTAATGCACCAGCAACAATTTCAGAAGCACTCGCTGAGCCGCCGTTGATTAAAACGACCATTGGCGCGTTGTTCAGCACGTCACCAGGTGTCGCAATGGCTGTAAATTTTGAGCCGGGGAGCCGTCCTTCTGTATACACAATGAGTTCTTGTTTTTGATTGGGGATTCTGGTGTCAATAAAAGCATCCGCGATTTGTATTGCAGAATCCAGCAGTCCACCAGGATTGTTGCGTAAATCAAGGACGAGGCCTCTGAGTTGTCCTTTGGTTTCTTTTTTGAATTCGGCAATGCTTTTTAACATCTCTTGAGCGGTAAGTGCTTGAAATTGTGTCAAACGGATATAGCCGTATTGTTTATCTATCAATTTAGCTTGCACACTTTTGATTTGAATATTTTCTCGTGTCAGTGTGACCTGCAAAGGTTTCGTCATACCTTTTCGGATGATCATTAACGTGATGGGTTCACCCACTTTGCCGCGCATCAGACTTACGGCTTCTTTTAAGTCGATCCCTTGTACGGAGCGTTGACCAATTTTGATGATATAATCGCCTGATTTTAGATGTGCTTTTGAAGCGGGTGTATCAACAAGTGGCGTGATAATTTTAATGACACCTTCTTCCATGGTGACCTCAAGACCTAATCCACCAAACTCACCACTGGTTGCTGTTTGTAATTCGTTAAATTCCTCTTCGTCGAGATAACTTGAGTGAGGGTCTAGTCCGGCTAACATGCCACGAATAGCGTTTTCAAATAATTCTTTGTCATTGATTTGTTTGACGTAATATTGTTTGATTTGTGCAATCGCATTTGAGAAACGTTGGACGTCTTCCATGGGGATATTTTGCTCGTCCTCGACAGATGTCGGTACGGCATAAACTGGATGAGCAACAAGCATGCTCCATGTCAGAACGTTTACAGCTACAAAACGACTGATGTGTGAAAGGCGACGCATAAGTTTCTCCTGACGGTGTGTGTCTTAAGATAACCATTGGCGTAGGGGGATAACTTTCCCACGCTGTCTTAACTCAAAGTATAGACCGTTTTCTCGAATTCCACCGGTATGCCCAACAGTTGCAATTTCTTCTCCCGATTTGACCAACATCCCCTTCTTTTTGAATAAAGATTCGTTATGCGCATAAAGGCTCATCATCCCATTACCATGGTCGATAATGAGTAGTAGACCATAGCCATTTAACCAATCACTAAACATCACTTTACCAGCTAACACCGTTGTCACGGGTGTACCTTCTTTCGCTGAAAAAAGAATACCTTGATTGTATGCTTTACCGACACGTTGCTCGCCTTGCAATGGACTTTTGAATCGATGACTGAGTGTTAATGATGCTGCACGGAGTGTTTTTTGATTGCTGTAAGAGGAGCTGCCAAAAGATATACGAGATAATTGTTCAATGAGTGCTTGTAAGCGTGCTTGATCTTGTTTGAATGTGCTCAATTGCTGTTGCTTTGTTTGGATATGTTGCGTTAATTGTTGGATGACGTGCTGATGTTTATTTTTTGTTGTGGCTAAAGCTTGATATTTTAATGTTAAGTTTTTCTGTAACGCATTTAACTCGGCAAGCTCATTGGAAAGCTTTTGTTGATGTGTTTCAATACTTACCTTTGTATCACGTAAACCTTGGAGGTGTTTAGCGTCACTTTGAATCAAGTATTGATAATATGTCATAAAGCGGCTGAATATATACGGTTTTTGTGAGTTTAATAACCATTCCGAAGGATGAGGACGACCCATCGCGTAGCGAAATCGAAGATGTGTAATGAATGTTGCGCGTTGCGCGTTGAGTTTTTCGTTTAATGATCGAAGTTCGTTAGTTATAGTTTGCACCGATTGATTTTTTTCTGTGATATCGTGTTGTGTGGCACGAAGTGATTGTATGTGTTGGCTAATGGCTTTTTCCGTGGAAGCTAAGTGATGCGACAATTGCTCGCGGTTACTGAGGGCTTGGTGTAGTGAGACTTGAAGACGATCGACTTTTCTATTGATGGTAGATAGTTGTTGTTTGGCAAGCTCTTTTTGTGAAGCGTGCGCGGGTGCCATGATGATACAGAAGAGGCACAACGTTAGAAAAGAAGGTTTGATGATCATCATGTTACGCATGCGATTTTTCTTTCAATTTTAATAAGGATTGCCCCGTCATTTCAACAGGTGGTTTGATATCAAGCAACGTTAGTATCGTTGGTGCAATATCAATGAGGCTACCGGATGTTTTAGCGATACACCACTCCGACTGTCCAAGATATAAGAAAGGCACAGGTTCATTCGTGTGTGCGGTATGAGGTTGATGCGTTGCTTCATCAAACATACATTCTGCATTGCCGTGATCTGCGGTGATGAGTAAATGCCCTTGCGTTTTTTCTACAGCGTCATTTAATCGCACGAGCGACTGAATGAGGCAATTTACAGCAAGAATTGCCGCATGAAAATCACCCGTATGCCCAACCATATCTGCATTCGCATAATTACAAATGATGACATCGTATTGTTGACTTTCAATAGCCTCGATAAGTCTATGGGTGAGTTCGACAGCGCTCATTTCTGGTTTTTCATCGTACGTTTTCACGTGCGGTGAAGGAATCAATACGCGTGTTTCATGAGGGAAAACGTGCTCTTGTCCGCCGTTAAAAAAGAAAGTCACGTGTGCATATTTTTCAGTTTCGGCAATGCGTAGTTGTCGTAAAGCGTGATGAGCAAGAAGCTCACCTAAGGTATGGTGTAACGTGACGGGTGCATAAGCCACACGTGTTTTTAATTCATCCGCATAGTGTGTCATGGTGATGAAAGCGGACAGTGTGGGGATAGTTTGACGGTGAAAACCTTGAAAATCTGGATTGAGAAAAGCCTCGGTGAGTTGTCGTGCTCTATCGGCGCGAAAGTTGAAGAAAAATACAGCATCTTGATTGGCAATGGGTTCTGCGTATTCAATGATGGTGGGCGGAATAAACTCATCATAAACACCTTCTTTATAATAGGTTTCAATGGCGTCATGGCAAGATGCGGCAAGATGCTCACTCACACCTTCGGTTAATAATTGATATACAGGCTCAATACGTGCCCAGCGGTTGTCTCTATCCATTGCATAATAACGACCCGTGATAGAGGCAATGCGACCTACTGGATAGGTTTTCAGTGTGCGTTCTAAGCGTTCGATATTTTGTGTCGCACTTTGAGGTGGCGTATCGCGACCGTCTAAAAAAAGGTGTATGACCACATCGTGAAACGTTTCTTTGTGGCAAAGCTTTAAGAAAGCGAATAAATGTTTCTCATGACTATGTACGCCGCCTTCGGAAAGAAGGCCCATGATATGTAGCTTGTGTTGTCGTTGTTTTAACGTATGCAAGGTCTCTAAAAAACACGGGTTTCCCATAAAGCTCTCATCTGCAATGGCTTGATTAATGCGCGTCAACTCTTGCATAATCACGCGCCCAGCACCGATGTGCATGTGGCCGACCTCAGAATTTCCCATTTGATGATCGGGTAATCCTACAGCAAAACCTGAAGCATCGAGCAATGCATGTGGTTTGGTGTCCCACCATGTTTGCCATTGATGGAGATTGGCATGAGCAATGGCATTGTGGTTTTTTTCTTCTCGATATCCCCAACCATCGAGAATCACGAGGACCAAGGGGTGTTTTAACATATGCTCTTACACTTTTTGAATAAAGAGGTTAGACTATAGGCCATTTTTACGAATGGATGAAGTAGTTAATGCAAAAAATACCACAGCATATTGCAATCATTATGGATGGTAACGGCCGCTGGGCTTTGCAACGCAATTTGTCTAGGATGGAGGGGCATCGCCAAGGTGTTCGTTCTGTGCGTACTGCTGTTGATGCTTGTTTACGTCATCAAGTTTCCACATTAAGTTTATTTGCTTTTAGTAGCGAAAATTGGCAGCGTCCAGAAGACGAAGTCGATTTTTTAATGAACTTATTTATCGAGTCCATTGAAAAAGAAATAGAAGAATTACACGCCGAAGGTGTTGCGTTACGGTTCATTGGAGACTGTTCGGCATTGTCTGAATTATTACAATTAGCGATTCAATCTGTTGAAAAGCTCACCGCAGATAATCAAGCGTTGCGCTTGAATATCATGATAAATTACGGTGGTCGCTGGGATATTGTTCAAGCGACAAAGAAGATTGCGCAATGTATTCAAACACAAGCACTACACCATGAAGATATTACAGAAGATGTTTTTTCTCAAGCGCTCGCAACAGCGACTTTGCCTGATCCAGATCTATTGATTCGCACCAGTGGTGAGTTACGCATCAGTAACTTTCTGCTTTGGCAATTGGCATATAGCGAGTTGTATTTCACGGCAGTGAAATGGCCTGACTTTGATCAGACGGAATTTGAAAAAGCACTTGCTTTTTATGCATTACGTAAGCGGCGCTATGGTAAAACAAATGAACAGTGTGAGGAAATCAACCATGTTTAAACAGCGGTTTTTCTCAGCCATTGTTCTTGTCCCTATTGTTTTATTGATTATTTTATATGCCAATGGATGGGTGTTAGGTGAGTTGTTAGCTGTTGTGTTGGGTTTGGCTGCGTATGAGTGGATGCGTTTGATTCCATTACCTTTAGAAAAAGAAGTTAAAAAGACAGAACGATTACTCTGGATAATAATCTACATGTTGGGCTTATTTTTGAGTGTGCTATTCTGCTGGCAGTATTATACGAGATCTTTGTGGGTGACTGTAGGCGTGTGGTGTGGATTCATGGTATGTATTCTCACG
>JAHFRX010000179.1:0-2660 GCA_023266075.1 Legionellaceae bacterium
AAGCATTAGCAGACATGTACACGGAGCTTATGAAAGCGCAGTGGCTTCATTTACAGCTCGGACGTCTTAAAGCACAAAAACGTGAGACGCCATCGATGATATCTCTTGCCAAGCGTAATGCATGTCGTGAAGCATTGAATATTGCAAGAACTTGTCGTAATTTATTAGGGGCTAATGGTATTAGTCTTGAGTATCATGTGATTCGACATATGCTTAATTTAGAATCAGTGTTTACTTATGAAGGAACGGACAATGTACACACATTGGTGATAGGAAAATATCTGACAGGGATTGATGCATTTTCGTGAGTTGTTCTTCTAATAAAGAGTCGGTATGATGTAGGTTATGACGTAAAAAGGAGATGAATATGTACAAAAGAGTGTTGTTTGCGACTGATTTTGATGAAGTGGGTATTGAAGCGGCTAAAAAAGCGAAAAAAATTGCAGATGAAAATGGTGCTGAGCTTGTTTTATTACACGTTGTTGAACCTATTCCTGCTTATGCTTACCCAGGATTTGCAGGTTTTGCAGAGGTTGAAGTTTCTATACGTGAGCAAGCTGAGAAAGAATTAAATGCGCTAGCAGATAAATTAGGTGTGGATGTGGGGCATCGTTTACTCGAGTTTGGTTCGATTAAGAATGAAGTGTTGCGTGTTGCTGAAGAGAAGGGAATCGATTTGTTAGTGACTGGAAGCCATGGAAAGCATGTGCTTGCCTTGCTTTTGGGGTCTACTGCAAATGCAATATTACACGGCGCACAGTGTGATATGTTGATTGTTCGTCCTAAAATTCATGAAGAGCATTAAAAAGTATTGATCAATGAAGTTGTTGCGTGGGTTAAAATCATTGGCGGTACTGAAACAAGGTGCAGCTGTAACAGTGGGTAATTTTGATGGTGTCCATAAAGGGCACCAAGCCTTGTTGAAGCAGTTATGCGCGCGTGCGCGTGAACGTCATCTTTTGAGCGTTGTTCTATTTTTTGAACCGCAGCCTGCCGAGTTTTTTAGTACAAAAGCACCATTGCGATTGATGTCTTGTCAGCAGAAGTTAAGATCGTTACAAAAATTACCGATTGACTACGTTTATTGCATTAAATTCGATCAAAAATATGCGGCATTGTCTCGAGAAGTGTTTGCAATCGAGCATTTATTTAAATTATTTCATGCGAAATATCTTCTCGTGGGTGAAGATTTTCGTTTTGGACAACATCGAGCGGGAACGTCTGAGTACTTGACTGAACTTGGAATGAAATGGAATTGTGACGTTGAAACTTTTCAAGATGTTATAGAAAGTGAGCGGCGTATCAGTTCAACTGAAATTCGCGAGGCGTTAGCCGTAGGCGATTTGGCCCGTGCACAATCTGCTTTAGGACGACCTTATAGTGTATATGGTCGTGTGGTCAAAGGAGAGGGGCGTGCGCGATTATGGGGGTTTCCTACGGCAAATGTATGGATGAAGCATCAGTCACTGGTGTTGAATGGTGTGTTTCTTGTGCAAGTTCGATTTCAAAAGACGATGTATTGGGGTGTGGCTAATGTTGGCCATCGACCCACATTTTCAGGTGTATATCAAAGGCTTGAGGTTCATCTGTTTGATTTTGAAAGCGCTTTATATCATAAGCATATTGACGTTTTTTTTATAGCGCAATTGCGACATGAGCAGAAATTTTTATCTGTTGATGCGCTTGTTGCGCAAATTCATCAAGACTGTGAACAGGCGAAAGCGATGATTCATAGTGGATTACTGGGATTGATAGATTATGACTGATTATAAACACACGTTAAATTTACCCAATACAAGCTTTCCAATGAAAGCAAGTTTGGCTGAGCGTGAGCCGTTACGGTTAGAGCAATGGAAAAAAGATGATATTTACGGACAGATTCGATGCGCACGCAAAGGGCGTTCTTCATTTATTTTGCATGATGGGCCGCCTTATGCCAATGGACATCTTCATTGCGGTCATGCTTTGAATAAAATCTTGAAAGATATTATTGTCAAATCAAAAACGTTGAGTGGCTTTGATGCGCCTTTTACACCGGGTTGGGATTGTCATGGTTTACCCATTGAGCTCAATGTTGAGAAAAAAATAGGTAAAGTTGGAACAAAGGTAGACGCCAAAACATTTCGCCAACATTGCCGAGAGTATGCAATAACACAAATAGATATACAGCGCGATGAGTTTCAGCGTTTAGGTGTGTTTGGTGATTGGCAGCACCCATATACCACAATGAATTATACCTACGAAGCCAATATTGTGCGTGCTTTAGCACGTATCATTGAGAATGGCCATTTACAGCAAGGTTTTAAGCCAGTTCATTGGTGTATCGATTGTGCGTCGTCCCTCGCTGAAGCGGAAGTTGATTATGATAATAAAACATCACCCTCGATTGATGTTGCTTTTATCGCTTGTGATGCAGCAGATTTTTTAAAGCGATTTGATGTTAAAAAAGAAGTGACGTCGTTAGTATTACCTATTTGGACGACAACGCCTTGGACACTACCTGCAAACGAAGCTGTGGCTGTTCATCCTGAGATTGAGTATGCGCTTGTTGAAACGCATGATGCTTGCTATGTTATCGCGAAAGAATTGGTTGAACAAGTGATGTCACGCTTTCAGGTTACGCGTTACGAGGTGTGTGGTGTTGTAGCGGGCGCGCGCTT
>JAHFRX010000179.1:2670-3315 GCA_023266075.1 Legionellaceae bacterium
GATTAAAAGTACGTCATCCGTTTTATGATAAGGCGGTACCCGTGGTATTGTCGACGCATGTGACGACAGAATCAGGTACCGGGTGCGTGCATACAGCACCAGCACATGGACCTGATGATTATGTTGTGGGCTTATCTTATCATTTGCCTTTGGAAAGTCCTGTGATGGCCAACGGCTGTTATGTTGAGCGTCAGCCTTTATTCGGTGGTTTATTTGTACGTAAAGCTGATCCTATCATTATCAGCACACTAGAAGAGAAAGGGACTTTGCTGCATAAAACATCAGTTGAACATAGTTATCCGCATTGTTGGCGACATAAAACTCCGGTTATTTTTCGAGCGACGCCACAGTGGTTTATTGCGATGGATAAAAATGGTTTGCGTGCTGATCTTTTAAAGCAAGTTGAAGAAGTTCGCTGGATCCCTGCATGGGGAAAGGCTCGTATTCAAAAAATGATACAGGATAGACCGGATTGGTGTATATCAAGACAAAGGGCTTGGGGTACTCCGTTGCCGTTATTGATACATCGAGAAAAACAAATTTTACATCCGAAGACCATTCCGTTATTAGAAGAAATAGCTGTATTGATTGAAGAAAAAGGGATTGATGCGTGGTTTGAATTGGACCTCAAAACATTGTTAAAAG
>JAHFRX010000040.1 GCA_023266075.1 Legionellaceae bacterium
TGGTGCGACAGTAGTGATTACAGGCACCGTCATGGTGATGTTATTTTTAACTGGTGTTTCGTGGCGATATTATTTTGGTTTATTGTTGTTGGTCGTTGCAGCGTTAGGGACACTTGCGATTTCTTCACCTTATCGTGTGGCACGATTAACTACTTTTTTAAATCCGTGGGCTGATCAATTTAACAGTGGCTATCAATTGACGCAATCGCTCATTGCTTTTGGTCGCGGTGGATGGTTGGGTATGGGACTGGGTGACAGTGTGCAAAAATTGCTTTATCTACCCGAAGCACACACGGATTTTATTTTTGCTGTCTTGGCAGAAGAATTAGGGTTGTGTGGTATTTTTTTAGTGATGATTCTATATGCTGTCTTGGTTGTTCGAGGGCTCATGATAGGATTTTATGCGCATCAGCAATCTCGATTATTCGCAGCCTATACTGCGTACGGGATCACGTTTGGATTAGGTTTACAGGCGGCCATCAATATGGGTGTAAATGTTGGTTTACTCCCAACAAAAGGGCTAACGCTGCCGTTGTTAAGTTATGGTGGTGCAAGTCTTGTCGTCAATTGTGTGGCAATTGCGTTATTATTGCGCATTGATCATGAAAATCGATGGCAAGCATTAGGGCTTGGTCGATTTAAGTAGGGAGAATGAGTGTGGCGCAAGAAAAACAATATGCGTGTCCAAAGATGGGGCGTGTTAAACGTATTCACTTTGTTGGTATTGGTGGTGCTGGGATGTGTGGTATTGCAGAAGTATTACATCAAGAAGGTTATCAAGTATCGGGTTCAGATGTCGCTGAAAATAAACCTATCCAGCATTTGCGTGAATTGGGTGTTACAGTACATATTGGACATGATCCTAAATACATTACTCATGCGGATGTGGTGGTCCGTTCAACAGCGATTTCGGAGAGTAATCCTGAAATTGCTGCTGCAATTGCGCAAAAAATTCCAGTCATCCCACGCGCGATGATGTTGGCTGAGTTGATGCGTTTTCGGCACGGTATTGCTGTGGCAGGCACACATGGTAAAACAACAACAACGAGCTTGATTACGAATGTTTTGCAAGGCGGTGGTTTAGATCCAACATTTGTGATTGGTGGAAAATTAACCAGCTGCGGAACAAACGCACAGTTTGGTAGCTCAAACTATTTTGTTGCTGAAGTGGATGAGAGTGATGCGTCATTTTTGTTTTTAAAACCCATGATGGCGGTGGTGACAAATATCGATGCAGATCACATGAGTACGTATGAAGGTAGTTTTGCAAAGTTGCGCGAGACATTTATAGAATTTGTACATCACTTGCCTTTTTATGGTTTGGCCGTCATGTGTATTGATGATGCAGAAGTGAGGCATATTTTGTCAAAAGTGCAGCGCCCAATACGTAGCTATGGCTTTTCAAAAGATGCGCAATATCGTGCTATCAATTGGAAACAAGAGGGTTTGTTGAGTACCTTTACGGTTGTACGTCCAGCGCCACATGAGACATTGACGATACAATTGAAATGGCCTGGTCGACATAATGTGCAAAATGCGCTTGCCGCGGTTGTGATTGCTACAGAGCTTGAGGTTTCAGATGCGGCTATTGTGAAAGCATTATATGACTTTCAAGGCGTAGGTCGGCGTTTTCAAATGCTTGGAGAAAAACATTTTGAGCGTGGTAGTGCTTTGATTGTTGATGATTATGGTCACCATCCTCAAGAAATTAGAGCGACTGTTGATGCTTTCCGTGCCGTGTGGCCAGATAAACGATTGATTCATGTGTTTCAGCCGCATCGCTATACGCGTACGCAAGACCTTTTTTCACAGTTTGTTGATGTATTGAAACTGGGTGATGAGGTGCTATTACTTGATATTTATTCGGCGGGTGAGCCACCCATGATGGGTGTGACCAGTGAGCTTCTTGCAAACGCGGTGGAGTCAGTAGGAGGCTCAGTGACGTTGGTGAATGAGGAAACTTTACCAGCACACTTGGATCGTGTGGTTCGTGAAGGAGATGTGGTTTTGATGCAAGGCGCTGGTACGATTAGTCAATATGCTCATCAATTGATGCAGAAATCATGACCGATGAAAGTAAAGGGCATTTAGCGCAGCGCGTTTTATTGTCAGATTATACAACGTGGCGCGTGGGTGGTCCTGCCATGCGATTGTATAAGCCGGAAAGTTTGACTGATTTAGGGTTGTTTTTAAGCACTTGTCCAAAAGACGAACCATTGATGTGGTTAGGCCTTGGTAGTAATTCGTTAATTCGTGATGGTGGTTTTCCTGGAACTGTCATTTTAACGCAAGGTTGTTTGAATGAAATTGCCTTGATTGAACCACAGGTGATTCGTGTTGAGGCGGGTGTGTCTTGTGCTAAAATGGCGCGATTTTCTGCACGAAATAATTTAGAAGGTGGTGAGTTTTGGGCGGGAATTCCGGGGACGATGGGGGGCGCTTTGCGGATGAATGCGGGGTGCTTTAATGGTGAAACTTGGAATTTTGTGACGGCAGTAGAAACCATGACGCGTGACGGACAAGTTCATCATCGCTCACCAGAAGAGTTTGACATCAGTTATCGACACGTTGTTGGATTGAGGCCAGAAGAGTGGTTTGTTGCAGGAACATTTAAGCTTGTTTTGGGTGAGAAAGAAGTGGCGCTTGGTAAAATCAAGACGCTGTTAGAGCGGCGCGCTAGTACTCAGCCGACCAACGAGTTTAATTGTGGTTCAGTGTTTCGTAATCCACCCGGAGATTACGCCGCACGCTTAATTGAGTCTTGTGGTTTAAAAGGGTATACCATTGGTCATGCGATGGTATCAGAGAAGCATGCTAATTTTATTATTAATCATGAAGGCAAAGCTTCCGCTCAAGACATCGAGATGTTAATTGAGCATGTGCATGGCACGATCCTTACAGAAAAAGGGATTGACTTAATTCGAGAAGTGCATTTTTTGGGAGAAAAGGCCCATGGCTAAGCCATTGAAAGTTGTCTTATTGTATGGCGGTCGCTCGGGTGAGCACGAAATTTCTTTGCGCTCGGCGGCGTCTGTATTGAGATATTTAGATAAACAAAAATATCATGTTGTGCCTATTGGTATGGATAAAGAGGGTCAATGTTATCTGAATTCTTATGCGGCATTAGCAACGCATGAAGATGTGTTGCCGGTGAAAACAGAAAGCGCTGAGCTACTGCAAGGCTTGATACAGTATGGCCGATTTGCTGTTGATGCTGATGTGGTCTTCCCTGTTGTACATGGCCCATTGTACGAAGATGGTGCTTTGCAAGGGGTACTTGAGCTTGCTGGTATGGCTTATGTTGGTTGCAATGTACTTGCTTCAGCGCTGGGTATGGATAAAGCAATGGCGCGTCGTGTGGTGTGTGACAGTGACATTGAATCAGCACAATATCGCCTGTTATCAAGTGTTGCTTCAGATGAAGAGACGTCACGATTTTGTGAAGAAGTCGCGACCACATTGGGTTGGCCTATATTTGTGAAACCTTGTGCATTGGGGTCAAGTGTGGGCATTCATAAAGTGCATGATTTAGCCGCGTTGAAAGACGCTATCGGTGATGCGCGTCGTTATGACAGTTACGTCATTGTAGAGTCTTTTGTCAAAGGACGTGAGATTGAACTTGCCGTACTTGAAAATCCACGCTCTTCGAGTGCGCCTTTAGTGAGTATTCCCGGTGAAATTTTGGTGAGGCATGAGGATGGTTTTTATTCTTATGCGGCAAAATATTTAGAGAGTGACAAAACAGAGTTGTTGATCCCCGCGGTACTTTCTAAAACATTGGTCATCCGATTACAGCAGATTGCAGGAGAGATATTTAAGCGATTACGTTGTCAGGGGATGGCGCGAGTTGATTTTTTTGTGAATGATGAAACAGATAAAATTTATTTTAATGAAATTAATACGCTGCCCGGATTTACTTCTATTAGTATGTACCCCAAAATGTGGGAAGCCAGTGGTTTGCCGTATACGATGCTTCTAGATAAATTGATTGAGTTGGCACTGATGCATCATCAACGCCGTTTAAAACGGGTGACACATTATCAGTGACGCGTTCTAAGGATAACGATGAGCTCAGGATCAATGCGTTTTCGCTATGGTGCAACACTTCTTTTTTTAGTGTTGTCGATGCTCCTTTTGTCGGGTCGTTTAGTGTATTTGGTCATCAGTGATGCGAAACGATTTCCAATTAATACGGTTAAAATTGCTGCGAGTTATGATCATATTACGAGAGTACAGCTAGAAAAAATTCTTTCCCCTTATTTGTTGCAAGGCTTTTTTGGTTTCAGCGCACATCTGTTAAAAAATGATTTGCAGCAACTGGGATGGTGTGAGGATGCAAGTGTTCAACGGATTTGGCCTGATGTGGTTAAAATTACCGTGGTTGAGCGAATTCCAATTGCGGTGTGGAATAAGGCGCTGATGACTGAGTCAGGAGAAGTATTTCAGCCAGAAGCAGAGACGAATCTTGTCGGTAGCTTGCCGCATTTGCAAGGGCCTGAAGCACAGAAAAATGAGGTCTTACAAAATTTTCAAAAATTGAGTAAGCTATTATCATCATATGGACTCAGTGTATCCGGATTGAGGTTAAGAAATAATCAAGCGTGGGAGCTTTTATTGAAGAATGGAATCTTGCTACGCTTAGGTAAAAATGAGCTTGAGACGCGAGTAAAGCGTTTTTGTCGTGCCTATCCAGCTGTTTTTGCGGATAAACCGGAGCAGTTAACGAGTGTTGATTTACGTTATGCGCGGGGAATGGCTGTGCAATGGAAACCACAAACGGGAAGATAATGACAAAAAAAATGGAAAAAAATAGTATCACGGGTCTAGATATTGGGACATCCAAAATTGCTGCTTTTATCGCGGAAGTCACACCCGCAGGAGCCATGGAGATTATTGGAATGGGGTCCCATCCTTCTCGAGGATTAAAGCGTGGCGTTGTCGTCGATATTGAGGCGACTGTTCAGTCTATACAGCGCGCTGTACAAGAGGCCGAGCTGATGGCGGGATGCGAGGTGCGCTCTGTGTATACCGGTATTGCGGGTAGTCATATTCGCAGTTTGAATTCGCATGGCATTGTCGGGATTCGTGATTCTGAAGTCACACAAGCGGATGTGGAGCGTGTTCTAGATGCCGCAAAAGCAGTTGTAGTGCCGGCCGATCAAAAAATCCTGCATGTTTTGCCACAAGAGTTTATGATTGATAATCAAGGCAATATTCGTGAGCCTATTGGTATGGCGGGTGTTAGATTGGAGGCGCGGGTACATATTGTGACGGGAGCGGTGAGTGCGGCACAAAACATTGCAAAATGCGTACGTCGCTGTGGACTGGAAGTCAACGATATTATTTTGGAGCAGCTTGCCTCAAGTCATGCGGTATTGACGGATGATGAAAAAGAGTTAGGTGTATGTCTGATTGACATTGGTGGTGGTACGACAGATATCGCTATTTTCTCCAATGGTGCAATCCAATATACGGCAGTGATTCCGATTGCAGGCGATCAAGTGACCAATGATATTGCGATGGCATTACGTACGCCAACAAAGGCGGCCGAGATGATAAAATTACAATATGGATGTGCGCTACCTGAGCTTGCGAGTACAGGTCAGATGATTGATGTCTTGAGTGTTAATGAGCGACCAGGACGTAAAATTTCTGTAAAAGCATTAGCCGATGTGATTTCAGCGCGTTATGAGGAGCTCTTTACTCTCGTTCGACATGAAATTCGTCGTAGCGGCTTTGATGAAATGCTGGCTGCAGGGATTGTACTCTCTGGTGGAGCGTCTTGTGTGCATGGCGCGCTAGAGCTTGCTGAAAATATTTTTGAAATGCCCGTACGGCACGGATTTGTGCCGGCGATTCCTGGGTTACCTGAGGCAATGACGAGTCCCGCATGGGCGACTTGTGTTGGGTTACTATTGCACGGCTTTCAACAGCAGTACGAAGGAGGATATCATCAAACGTCCATACCGCGGAGTGCGTCAGGTTTATTTACAAGAATGAAACAATGGTTTAATGGTAACTTTTAGAAACGTTTGTGGGCGCTTTGGAAGTTAAAATAATATTTCACCGAGAGAGGATGAGTCATGTTTGATAAAATCGATAATCAACCAGAAAATGCAGTGATTAAAGTGATTGGTGTTGGCGGCGGCGGCGGCAACGCAGTTGAACACATGGTTCATGAAAACATCGATGGTGTAACGTTTATCTGTGCAAACACAGATGCACAAGCACTGAGAAACTCTAGTGCAGAAGTGTTGATTCAATTAGGTGAAGAGTTAACGAAAGGTCTGGGTGCGGGGGCGAATCCTCAAATTGGACGTGAGGCTGCAGAGGAAGACCGCGAGCGCATTAAGCAAATGCTGCAAGGCGCTGATATGGTGTTTATTACAGCCGGCATGGGGGGTGGCACCGGAACGGGTGGGGCGCCGGTCGTTGCTGAAATTGCAAAAGAGCTGGGCATCTTGACGGTTGCAATTGTAACCAAACCATTCTCATTTGAAGGTAAGCAACGTGCTTTATCGGCAGACGACGGCATACGACGATTAGCAGAGCATGTAGACTCACTGATTACGATTCCTAATAATAAACTTTTGAGTGTGCTCGGTAAAAATATTACGCTCCTGAATGCATTTAAAGCAGCAAATAATGTGCTCTTAGGTGCTGTGAAAGGTATTTCAGATTTAATTACGCGCCCAGGGCTGATCAATGTTGACTTTGCAGACGTGCGGACGGTGATGTCTGAAATGGGCATGGCGATGATGGGCACAGGTAGTGCGACAGGAGACCAAAGAGCGCGCCAAGCGGCAGAGGCTGCAATTGCATCTCCTTTACTTGAAGATGTCAATTTTTCAGGTGCTCGTGGTATTTTAGTCAATATTACGGCAGGTTTAGATATGTCTATTGGTGAGTTTGAAGAGGTGGGCGATGTGGTCAAAGAGTTCATTTCAGATGATGCAACGGTTGTCGTGGGTACAGTGATTGATCCACTCATGACGGATGAAATGCGTGTGACTGTGATTGTGACTGGTTTAGGAGACAGGCGTCGTGAAGCATCTTCACAACAGGTTTCCTCTAAAGCGCGCCTTGCTGAAACACGACGCGAAGACGGCACATTTAATTACCAAGAGCTGGATAAACCGGCGGTGATTCGAAAACAAGCGAGTATGAGTGCTGAAAAGAAAAGTGTCAGTAGTGATGCAATTCCAGATGTTGATTATCTCGATATTCCTGCATTTTTAAGACGTCATGAAGAAGCGTAGTGATATTTACTACGTTTTTCCATGATAAAATTTATGCGTGAATGGTAGACGAAACAAGTATTTGTTGGTACGATTTAAGATATTTGTACGTCAAATGGTATGACGGAATAGCGAGTGCTGAATGATAAAACAAAGAACACCTAAGAAGGTGATTCAAGCGACGGGTGTTGGGTTGCACTCAGGCGAAAAAGTAATTCTTACATTACGCCCAGCACCTGTGAATACAGGTGTGGTATTTAGGCGAATCGATTTAGATCCTGTTGTTGAGATTCCTGCGTCCTATGAGTATGTCAGTGATACAATGCTTTGTACATCATTGCAGCATAAAGGGGTGCGTGTTGCGACAGTGGAGCATTTATTGTCTGCGTTAGCGGGTCTTGGTATTGATAATGTTTATGTTGACTTGAATTCTCCTGAAATTCCTATTATGGATGGCAGTGCTGCTCCTTTTGTGTTTTTGATTCAATCGGTAGGTGTTCGGGAGCAGGACGCGCCTAAACGGTTTATTAAAATTTTAAAACCTATTCGTGTTGAAGATAATGGTAAATATGTACAGTTTTTGCCGCATAAAGGCTTTAAAGTGTCTTTTACGATTGATTTTGATCATCCTGTGTTTAATGATAAACCGAAACAAGCCATCTTTGAGTTCTCAGAGACCTCTTATGTGCGAGAAGTTTGTCGTGCGAGGACGTTTGGTTTTATGTCTGATTATGAAAAACTACGTGAGTGTGATTTAGCAAAAGGCGGCAGTCTTGATAATGCGGTGGTTGTCGACGATTACCGCGTGATTAACGAAGATGGTTTGCGTTTTGATGATGAGTTTGTGAAACACAAAGTCCTGGATGCGATTGGCGATTTATATCTACTTGGATCAAGTTTAATTGGTGCTTTTGAAGGGTATAAATCTGGCCATGAGTTAAACAATCGATTATTGCGTACGTTAGTGCAGCAACAAGATGCCTGGAAGCTCGTATATTTTGATGATCAACAGACGGCGAGATCGACCCGTTATTCAGAAAAGATAGGACAGGTTGATGGCTCGCTCGCGTGAAGGAAATTTCTAAGTTATTTATAAATGCTTGACTGCAATCTTTATGTTGACGAGCTGGTAAAATCCGGCTTGTGAGCGCAGCGCATCACGTAAATCTGGAAGTAAATATCTTAACTCTGCAGCAAATAGCGGTTGTTCGACGCTCAATGTTAAACAGCCTTTGCTGAACCCACTGACACTGCAATGCGCACGATAAGTTTCTGGAAGATATTGTTGGATAACGGTCGTTAATGATTCCAACTCGATAGCACGTTTGCAAATGCTGGTGAGTGTAGGGTTAATGCAATATTTGATGCGCCGCATAGTAAAATCATGGTGTATTGAATGAATCTATCTTAGTATATTAAAGTTTAATAAAAATTGCATGCAGAAATGAGGATGTTATGGAAGAGGATATTGTTTATGTTGCAAGATTACACTGGATCTTATTTTTAGGACCGTTGTCATTATTGTTAATCGCGTTATCCGTGTATTATGTGTTCGAGTACAAGTCGATGCAGCCGCTTGTTATTTTTTGTGCTTTATTTGCTTGGGCTTGGGGCATTTTAGTGTGGGTGACATATCAATTTTCATCATTAACCATTAAAAAGAAACAACTGATCCTACGTACAGGATTAATTGTGAGGCAGACGGTAGATATTCCTTTGACACGCATTGAGAGCATTGATATTCGCCAAACAATTCTGGGGAGTTTATTGCAGTATGGTTCCTTGGTAATTGTTGGCACTGGAGGGTCGCGTCAGTACATCCATAATTTAGCAAAGCCACTCACTTGCCGGCGTTATATTGAGCAGTTGATGCATCATTAATGGAGTCAAGAATGTCGCAGAAAGATTATTATAAGACGATCGGTGTTGAGCGCGATGCTACTGAAAAAGATATCAAGACGGCCTATCGAAGACTGGCACGAAAATATCATCCTGATTTAAATAAAGACGCAAGTGCGAAAGAGAAATTTCAAGCACTAGGAGAAGCTTACGAGGTTTTGAAAGATCCTGAAAAGCGCAAAGCGTATGATGAAGGTCGATTATACGAACAGCAACAGCCACCCCATCAAGAGCAATACAGTGCGCATGATTTTGGGTTTAACGCGGCACATCAACATGCTGGGTTTGATGCTGATTTATTTGAAACCTTGTTTGGCCAACAAGGTCGATTTCATCAAAGACCGATGCCCGGGATGGACAGGCAAGCGACATTATCGATTAGTTTAGAAGAGGCTTACGGCGGCGTCACAAAGATGATTCAATTGCCGTCCTCACATGCGGCACCACGTACAATCAAAGTGAATATTCCGGCCGGTGTTCGATCGGGCCAGCCGATTCGCTTGACGGGACTTGGTGAGGCGGGTGTGGAAGGTGGGGCTTTTGGAGACTTATATATTACAGTGGAAGTAGAGAAGCATGCGTTTTTTGATGTCATGGGAGATGATATTTATCTGACCTTACCCGTCACACCTTGGGAAGTGGCTTTGGGTGCATCGATTAAAGTGCCCACCTTAGCGGGTGTTGTTGATTTAAAAATTTCACCAGGTTCTCAAGGAGGACAAACGCTGAGGTTGAAGGGGCGAGGTTTAAAAGGGAAGCATGTTGGCGATCAATTGGTACAATTGAAAATTATGATTCCGGTACCAAAATCAGAAGCGGATAAAGCGTGTTATCATGCCATGGCAAAAGAAATGCCATTTAATCCACGTGAAAAATGGGGTGTCTCATGAAAGATCAGCAAAAGATGACTACATTTGTGGTAAGTGAGACGTTTGAGCTTAGCATCGAGGACATGAGTGCACATTGTCAATTGCCAGTTGAGGTGATTGTGGAGTTAGTCGAGCTTGGATTGTTTGAAGCACATACAACATCTCTAGCATTGCGATTTGATGCTGAAAAATTATCTCGTGTGCAATCAGCGGCGAGATTGCTTCATGATTTGAAAATCAATACACCCGGTGTTGTTTTAGCGTTAGAGTTATTGGATGAAATAGAAGCGCTTCGTCAAGAAATTTCAATTTTACAGCGTCTTGTGCGATAAAAGTATATCTTGCATTCGCGTCTCTAAAAATGTTCGACGATTCATACCAGAAAAAGCTTGCACATCACGATGGACTTACGTATAATCGGCTTCAGTTGATGCGGGGTGGAGCAGCCTGGTAGCTCGTCGGGCTCATAACCCGAAGGTCGTAGGTTCAAATCCTGCCCCCGCTACCAATATTTTTAAGACCCCTTTATGGGGTTTTTTGTTATCTAATAGAAGATGATGATCCAACAAGACATTGAAAATGTATTACGTGATACGATAGAAAGCCTAGACTGCCAGTTGTGGGGATGTGAGTTTTTGCAACAATCTCGCCATAGCTTGCTGCGTATTTATATTGATAAACCTCAAGGTGTTACGATTGAGGACTGTGAGCGAGTTAGCCGTCAAGTCGCTGCACTCCTAGATGTGCATGATTTGATCCCTGGTCAGTATCGTTTAGAGATATCGTCTCCGGGTGTTCCAAGACCTTTATTTTATTTAAGCCAGTATGCACAAT
>JAHFRX010000180.1 GCA_023266075.1 Legionellaceae bacterium
AGGTAAGGCGTGTAAGAAGACGTAGAAACAGGTCCCATTGAACCTGCATGTGCTGCAGAAACAACAGCAGCTGTAGTCATAGCTAGAACGATTTTTTTCATAAACAATGCTCCTTGCGTTACTAAATAGATTTTAAATCACCCAACAAAATCATAACATGAGAAGTCTCAATACTGCAAAAGATTTAATAAAGAGTTCTTTTTTTTTTTTAAACCTCCTCTTCAACACTTCCTAAAGATTGATTAATCGCGATCGTTTTTATGTTTACAAACTCTAAAATTCCAGCGCTTGATAATTCACGACCATAGCCAGAATGTTTAATCCCACCAAAGGGAAGACGGGGATCGGACGAGACAAATTGATTCACAAAACATGTTCCTGTCTCAATATCATACGTTGCTATCTTTTCACCTCGCACGATATCGCGTGTAAAGATACCGCCACCTAAGCCAAATTGACTTTGATTCGCAAGTGCAATAGCAGATAACTCATCCTTGGCTTTTGTGACAGTAATCACAGGACCAAACAATTCCTCATCAAACGCTGGCATACCCGGCATTACATTCACCAACAACGTCGGTGGGTAGTAAAAACCTTGTCGCGCAGGAATTTTGCCACCGACTAAAATTATCGCACCTTTTGCCTGACTTTTCAAAACTTGTTGGTGCAATACTTCGCGAAGATCAGCGCGCGCAATAGGCCCCATCGTGGTGGTAGATAATTGCGGCTCACCCAATTCATAACGCTTCATTTCTTGTGTCACATGTTCAATTAAAGCATCATAAACATCCTTAACAACGATGATACGCTTTGCTGCAATACAAGATTGTCCGGCATTATTGAGACGTGATGTTACGATACAACGGGCGGCAAGCTTCAGATCCGCATCAGCCAAAACTAAATACGGGTCATTCCCGCCTAACTCCAAAACAACGCGTTTTAAATGCTTCCCAGCCACACTGGCTACCACACTTCCAGCACGACCACTACCGGTGAGTGTTACAGCAACAACATCAGGATGGGCGATCACTTCTTCTGTTTGCTCATTGCTTAAAAGCAATGTCTGAAACACACCGGCTTGAAACCCTGCTTTTTCAAACAATTTCTCAATTGCAAGCGCACAACCTGTTGTGATGGGTGCGTGTTTTAACAGTGTCGTATTACCCGCCATGATGGTTGGAGCAGCATAACGAAACACTTGCCAAAAAGGAAAATTCCACGGCATGATTGCAAATACAACACCTAAGGGCTGGTAGACAACCATGCTTTTATCATGCTCTGTCTCTATGAGTGTGGGGGCAAGATAGGCCTTGGTATGCTGCGCATAATACTCACATACCCATGCACACTTCTCAATCTCATTTAAGGCTGCAGCCACGGGCTTACCCATCTCCTCAACAATCAACTGTGCCAGTGTTTCCTTGTCTTGACGGAGTAATTGAGCGATCGCAAACATCGGGATTTTTCGCTCTTCAAGCGTCTTTTTTCGCCAAACCTGAAACGCACAATGCGCATCTTCGATGCGCTTTTGAATCACATCCGAGTCATGTAAAGAATAACGATGGATAAGTTTTTCTGTTGCTGGATTAATTGTCTCGATATACATCACATTCCTTGTGTTAGGGGCGCAGAAGCCATCACAGCGCTTTTTTTAATGCCTCTACTTTATCCAAACGTTCCCACGGAAATTCATCACGACCATAATGTCCTAGTGTCGCCGTTTTTCTATACATCGGCCTTAATAAATCATGATGATCAATAATGCCTTGCGGTGTTAAATCAAAATGTGTATTCACTAAACGAATCAGCTCGTCCGGTGCCAATTTACCCGTACCAAACGTTTCAATATAAATAGACGTCGGTTCTACAACACCAATTGCATAAGACACTTGTATTTCACATTGCTCCGCAAGACCCGCAGCAACAATATTTTTTGCGACATGCCTTGCCGCATAAGCACCTGCACGATCAACTTTTGAAGGATCTTTTCCTGAGAAACATCCGCCGCCATGTCGTGCCATACCGCCATATGTATCTACAATGATTTTACGTCCGGTCAAACCACAATCTCCTAAAGGACCACCTATCACAAAGCGTCCAGTGGGATTAATCAAATAACGTGTCTCTTTTGTCAACCATTCAGCAGGAAAAGCAGGTTTGATAATTTCCTCAATCACGGCTTCAACAAGATTGTGATACTCAATTTCTGGCGCATGCTGGGTTGAAAGCACCACCGTATTCACTGAAACTGGTTTTTTATTGACATAGTTTAATGTGACTTGTGATTTTGCATCTGGGCGTAGCCACGGCAAAACACCCGTTTTCCGTAAATAAGCTTGTCTTCCCATCAATAGATGCGCATATGCAATGGGTGCAGGCATGTAGTTTTCTGTTTCATTGGTCGCATAACCAAACATTAAACCCTGATCACCAGCGCCCAGTTTTTTAGTCTCTGGATTATCAACACCTTGCGCAATATCCACAGATTGCTTCCCAATGGCGGACAATACAGCACAAGACTCCCAATCAAACCCCATGGCAGAATTATTGTAACCAATGTCACGAATCACGCTACGTGTAATTTCCTCCACATCGACCCATGCATGCGTCGTGATTTCGCCACCGACCAATACCATTCCTGTTTTCACATAGGTTTCACACGCCACACGTGCACATTTATCTTGCTCAAGAATAGCATCAAGAATAGTATCCGAAATTTGATCAGCTATTTTATCAGGATGACCTTCAGAAACAGATTCAGATGTAAACACATATGCTGAAGTCACAACAACATTTCTCCTTTACATAACACCGGTTCAATTGATGGTTTGGCTCGCTTTTGTTTTATTACCTTGATAAATTGTTCAAACAAACACATCGCATCATGTGGGCCAGGACCAGCTTCAGGATGTCCTTGAAAACCAAAAGCGGGTTTTTCAAGATGCTGAATTCCTTGTAGCGTTCCATCAAACAAAGAACGATGCGTCACACAGAAATATTCTGGCAGTGAAGCTTCATCCACTGCAAAACCATGATTTTGGCTCGTGATCAAAACACGCTGTTGCTGAGTTGTCTCCATCACAGGATGGTTCGCGCCATGATGACCAAACTTCATTTTCACGACATGCGCACCAGAGGCAAGCGCTAAAATTTGGAATCCAAGACAAATACCAAGTAAAGGAACATCCGCACTCAAAAACGCTTGTGTCGCATCAATAGCATAATGACAAGCGCGAGGGTCACCGGGGCCATTTGAGAGTACGACACCATCTGGATTTAATG
>JAHFRX010000041.1 GCA_023266075.1 Legionellaceae bacterium
ATTATTAACTCAATGACCATGAGAGAAAGACGCATCCCCAAAATTATTATCGGCTCACGCAAGCGTCGCATTGCACAAGGCTCTGGCACACAAATCCAAGACGTAAATCGATTACTCAAGCAGTTTGAACAAATGCAAAAAATGATGAAAAAAATGACAAAGGGAGGCGGTATTAATCAGTTAATGCGCGGGATGGGTGGCTTGCCGAATCAGATGAAAGGATTTCTTTCAGATAAATCGTCTTAACCTCTTCCCATTCGACGTTAATTTTCGTACAATACCCGCCATTTTTATGGTTAATCTTAGAGGATAACAATGGTCGTTATACGTTTATCAAGAGTAGGGGCTAAAAAACGCCCTTTCTACCATGTGGTGGTCACTGACAGTCGTCGTCGTCGTGATGGTAACTATGTCGAGAACATTGGCTACTTTAATCCAGTAGCACGTGGTCAAGAAGTGCGTTTGCATCTTGATTTGGCACGAGTAGCTCACTGGCAGAGTGTCGGTGCACAATTGTCTGATCGTGTGTATTCTCTTGTTAAAGAATTTAACAAGAAAATCGAGACGACAGAAGAAGCCGCTTAAGTGACGAACACAACACATCACGATTGGGTGGTTTTAGGTCGATTTGGACGTGTGCATGGTATCAAAGGTGCTATTTCGGTTGTTTCCTTCACAGAGCCTAGAGAAAATATTCTCAATTATCGTGATTGGTATGTGAAGCAACAAGGGCAATGGCAGATCGTCAAGCGTGAGCAAGATGAAGTCACAGACAAGCATGTGCTCACCAAAATTTTAAATCTTGAAACACGTGAAGATGTTGCAAGTCTGACAAATCTTGAGATTGCAGTACCTCAGTCGATGTTGCCTAAACTTGATGCGGATGAATATTATTGGCACGAACTTGTCGGTATGACGGTTGTTCAGCAAGATGGAACGGTGCTTGGGCAAGTTCATGAGCTCATTGAAACGGGCTCAAATGATGTTTTAATTGTATACGGTGAGCAGCGTTATTTGATCCCCTATTTAATTGGGGAAGTCATCATAAAAATTGACAAAAAAGAAAAACGCATCACGGTCAACTGGAATGTAGACGATTAAACATATGCTGGAAATTGGCGTTATCAGCATTATGCCGGATATGTTTTCGGCATTGAAACAAGGCATTGTGGGTCGTGCACTTGAAGCAAAACGTGCAAGGGTAGACGTATGGAACCCTCGCGAATGGGCTGAGCCTCCGCACTGTGCGGTAGATGATAAGCCCTACGGTGGTGGACCAGGCATGGTGATGATGTACAAACCTTTGCATGCAGCGATAACACATGCAAAAACGACATTGCCACACAACTGCCGAACGATTTATTTAAGTCCGCAGGGACAATGTATCGATCAACAAATGTTGAAAGATATTGCGAAAAGAAAACAATCTCTGCTCTTTGTGGCGGGACGTTATGAAGGGATTGATGAACGGATTATTACCCACGATATTGATGAAGAGTGGTCTTTGGGTGATTTTGTTTTAAGCGGCGGTGAGCTCGCTGCAATGGTGTTTATCGATGCCATTGTACGCTTACTTCCGGGAAGTTTGGGAGATCCGGCATCCGCAGTACATGACTCATTTATGTCAGGGCTGTTGGACCACCCTCACTACACCCGACCCGCACAGATAGATGGCCTGGATGTACCGCCGTCCCTTTTGGGAGGCAGTCATCGAGAAATTGAGCGCTACAGGCGAAAGCAAGCGCTAGGAAAAACCTGGCTTAAAAGGCCAGATTTATTAGAAACACTGTCGTTGAGTCAATTAGATAAACAATTACTTGACGAATTTAAGCAAGCGTACGTGAGGAGTCAATCATGAGTAAGATTATCGACCAAATTAATGCGGAGCAAATGAACAAAAATATTCCTGAGTTTGGTCCAGGCGACACCGTTTTGGTCCAAGTTAAAGTAAAAGAAGGAACACGTGAGCGTTTGCAGGCATTTGAAGGTGTTGTCATTGCAAAACGCAATCGTGGTTTAAACTCTGCTTTCACTGTTCGGAAAATTTCACATAACGTGGGCGTTGAGCGCGTATTTCAAACATACAGCACAACAGTGGATAGCATCACTGTAAAACGTCGTGGTGATGTGCGTCGAGCAAAACTGTATTATCTACGTAACTTGTCAGGACGCGCTGCACGTATCAGAGAGAAGCTCGCGGTTAGAAAAGTTGATTAAAACAACCTCATGTATGCATTAGAAATCAAAGGCCTCAAGAAAACCTACTCAAATGGTGTTGAGGCCCTTAAAGGCATTGACCTATCTGTCAAAGCGGGAGATTTTTTTGCGTTACTGGGCGCTAACGGTGCCGGGAAATCAACAACCATTGGTCTTGTTGCAACACTCATTCAAAAAACTGCAGGCCACATTGAGATTTATGGCCGTAATCTTGAACGTGAGACAACGCATGCGAAACGTCTTTTAGGGTTAGTCCCTCAAGAAATAAACATCAATATTTTCGAGAAATGTGAGCAAGTCCTGTTAAATCAAGCAGGATACTATGGCTTATCTCGCCATAGTGTCATCGAGCGCGCAAACACTTTACTCAAGCAACTCGGACTCTGGGATAAACGCCTCCACCAAGTTCGACAACTTTCTGGTGGTATGAAACGACGTTTAATGATTGCCAGAGCTTTAATCCATGACCCACGAATCTTGATTCTAGATGAGCCTACTGCGGGTGTCGATGTTGAGATTCGACGAACCATTTGGGATTTTTTAGAAACGATTAATGCCGCGGGAACAACCATCATCCTCACCACACATTATCTTGAGGAAGCAGAACGACTCTGTAAAAATATTGCCATCATCAACCATGGTCAAATTATCCAAAACACGTCCATGCGATCGCTGCTCGATAGCTTGTCACATCAAACTTATGTCTTTAATACACTCACCCCTATCACGACACTCCCAGATGTTATCGCGAGTATGGCTGAGATCATTGACACACATACGTTTGAGTTGCGGCTTAACCATCAACATACGCTCAATGATATTTTTTCACATCTCACGCAGCATCATATTACCGTTCATCATGTGAACAACAAAATTAATCGACTCGAAGCGCTCTATATGGATCTCATTCATCATGCTGATTAAAGTTCAACTGATCGCTCTCTACACACTCGTGCGACGCGAAATCGTCAGAATGTTTAATATCAAAAGCCAAACTTTTTTAGCGCCGGTGATCACAACGTTACTGTACTTTATTATTTTTGGTGGAATTGTTGGACAACGTATTGGCCCACTCAATGGGCACCACTATAACACCTTTATCGCACCAGGACTGGTCGTATTTTCAGTCATTAACAATGCCTTTAATAATGTCGTCGGCTCTTTTTATATCGCACGTTTTCAGCGCAGTATCGAAGAAATGCTTGTCAGTGCGATGCATTGGAGTATCCTTATTCTCGGTTTTACCATTGGTGGGATTGTCCGCGGCCTCATTAACGGCCTGCTCATTATTATCGTCGCTTACTTTTTTGCGGATCTTCACGCCATGCATATAGGGGGTACATTTTTTGTCATCGTACTGATTTCAGCATTATTTTCCATGGCAGGATTTTTAAATGGCATGCTTGCACGAAGTTTTGATGACATCGCTTTCATCCCTATATTCATCTTAACACCGCTTATTTATCTTGGTGGCGTTTTTTATGATAAAAGCATGCTCGGGCCTTTCTGGCAAAAAATCATGATGTTTAATCCAATTTATTGCATGATCAGTGCTGTACGGCAGATGATGCTAGGAACGCATGAGATCAACATGGCGGCATCACTCTCTTTCATTGCTGTTTTGTGCGTCTTGATGGCTATCGTGAATTGCGTTTTAATCAAGAGAGGTGTGGGTATCCGTGAGTAACGGTTTTAAAAATCGTCCCGTGTGTGAATGCGAAGACGCGGCGACGTCTTCTGGTGTCCCTATCGCAATAATATGTCCACCTTTATTTCCGCCGTCAGGACCTAAATCTATCACCCAATCGGCTGTTTTAATCACATCTAAGTTATGCTCAATCACAACAATCGTATTCCCTTTTTCTCGCAAACGAAATAACACCTTGAGTAATTGTTTTGTATCGTGAAAATGTAACCCCGTTGTGGGCTCATCTAAAATATACAATGTCTTCCCAGTATCTCGTTTAGACAACTCGCGCGCAAGCTTAATGCGCTGCGCTTCACCGCCCGATAAGGTTGTGGCACTTTGACCAATACGAATATAAGACAACCCCACTTCAAGTAAAGTTTCACATTTTCGAGCCAGTACTGGAACTGCATTAAAAAACGTAAATGCCTCTTCCACGGTCATCTCTAACACCTCGTGAATCGTCTTACCTTTATAATGAATCTCCAGCGTTTCACGATTATATCGTTTGCCTTTACACGTATCACACGTCACATACATGTCTGGTAAGAAATGCATCTCTACTTTAATTAAACCATCGCCTTGACACGCTTCGCATCGGCCACCCTTCACGTTAAAACTAAATCGTCCTGGTTGATATCCACGCGCACGTGATTCGGGTGTGGCTGAAAATAACTCCCGAATTGGCGTAAATAACCCCGTATACGTCGCAGGATTTGAGCGTGGTGTTCGACCGATAGGGCTTTGATCAATATCAATCACTTTATCGCAATGATGAAACCCACTGATATCACGCACACGTCCAGTCATATGTAATCTTGCGCGATTCAACATCGTACTCGCTAACGGAAACAGCGTGTCATTAATTAAACTTGATTTACCCGAGCCCGATACGCCAGTAATACACGTCATTAAACCAATAGGAATAGCCACATCCACATCATTTAAATTATTACAACTCACACCTATCAACCGAATAACACGCTCGTCATTGTATGGGACCCGCGCTTTCGGAACTGCAATCATCGTTTTTTTTGATAAATATTGCCCTGTTAAAGAATGTTCATTTTGCATCATCATTTCGGGTGTTCCTGCTGCAACAATCTCACCACCATACACACCAGCACCGGGGCCCACATCAATAACATAGTCAGCCGTCATAATCGCATCTTCATCATGCTCGACCACGATGACGGTATTTCCAAGATCGCGTAACTGCGTTAACGTTTTCAATAGCCGTGCATTATCACGCTGATGTAATCCAATAGAGGGCTCGTCTAAAACATACATCACGCCCACTAAACCCGAACCAATCTGACTTGCTAAACGGATACGCTGTGCTTCTCCACCCGATAATGTTTCCGATGGGCGAGCTAAACTTAAATACTCAAGCCCCACATCTATTAAGAAGCCGAGTCGCGCCATAATTTCTTGATTAATTTTTTGAGCGATTTCCTGTTTGTGGCCCATCAATGTTAATTGTTTAAAAAAAGCATAGGCTTCATCAATCGAATACGCCACAAGCTCAGACAATGCTTTGCCCTGTACAAAAACAAATCTTGCGGCTTCTTTTAAACGAGAGCCTCCGCAATCGGGACAAGGTCGCGATGATAAATATTTCGAGAGATGCTCTTTCATGCTAAAAGATTCAGAATCTCGATAACGGCGCGCCATATTTGGAATGACCCCCTCAAAATGAATTACCGCAGGCTCACCATATAGAAGAATCTGTTGAATCTCAGCAGATAAAGCACAAAAAGGCGTGTCAAGAGAGAAACCACAATGCGTTGCAACACGCTCGAATAATTTAAAATAATACGTCATGTGCTTATCCCAACCAGCAATAGCACCCTCAGCCAAACTTAATTGATCATCTTGAATCACGCGATCTTTATCAAAAAAACTCTCCACACCCAACCCATCACACGTCGGACAGGCACCCGCTGGATTATTAAATGAAAATAAACGTGGTTCTAGTTCACTTAAACAATAACCACATTCTGGGCATGAGAACGTAGAAGAGAAAAGAATATCTTGAAAAAGATTATCCATGGAAGCAACGATAACTAGCCCTTCGCCGACACGTAATGCATTTTCAAACGACTCACTTAAACGTGTCGAAATCCCTTCACGTATGACTAATCTATCAACAACGACCTCAATGGTATGTTTTTGCTTACGATTTAATGCGGGTATTTCTTCCATTTCATACAATTGACCGTTAATTCGTACACGCACATAACCTTGCGCCTGAAGTTGTTGAAACAATTGCAGATGTTCGCCTTTTCTATCTCGCACACACGGCGCTAAAATCATCACTCGAGATTGAGCTTGCATTAACAACACTTGATCAACCATTTGGCTCACGGTTTGCGCATTCAAATGAACATGATGTGTCGGGCAATACGGCTCACCCACACGCGCAAATAAAAGTCGCAAATAATCATAGATTTCAGTCGTCGTGCCTACCGTCGATCGCGGATTGTGTGATGTTGCTTTTTGCTCAATCGCAATCGCTGGAGATAACCCTTCAATCGCATCAACATCCGGCTTTTCCATCATCGATAAAAATTGTCTAGCATAAGCGGATAAGGACTCGACATAACGTCGCTGTCCTTCCGCATATAAAGTATCAAACGCTAGCGATGACTTACCTGAGCCAGACAGACCGGTGATCACCGTCAGTTGATTCCGTGGAATGTCAACGTTTATGTTTTTTAAATTATGTGTTCTTGCACCACGAATTTTAATATCCAAATAGGCCTCTCAACACAGAACTTGTTGACAAATAGCTCTGTCAACACTAACTTAGAAGAGGGTTCTAACATGTTTAAAGACGATGATCAACCTTACAATACAAAATCAGCCAAACGATGAAACTTGCGGTCCAACGTGCCTGCACGCGATATATACACACTTCAATCATCGTATTTCTTTAGATGCCGTTATCAATCGCGTGGAGCGCTCTGTTTCAGGTGGAACACTTGCTCCTTTTTTAGCGTTAGATGCATTAAAAACAGGCTTTAAAACAACCATCTACATTAATAATGTCGATATTTTTGACCCCACCTGGTTTAACATAAAGGGGCATGCCAAAAAAGATTTACTAGAAAAATTAACCTTGCAATCGCAAGAAAAAAAGCAATCTAAAGGCCAGTATCAGCTGAATCACGCTTACCAACGTTATCTTAACAGCGGTGGCCTGATTAAATTTAAAACCATCAATGCACGGCTTTTGAAAAATTATTTTGATCTTCATATCCCCATTATGACAGGCTTAAGTGTGACCTACCTATATCGTTGTGCAAGAGAATGCTTTACCGCAGAAGGAAGCGCGTTCTACGATGATATCCACGGTACACCTTGTGGCCATTTTGTGGTCCTATGTGGATATGATGATGTACATCGACGCGTCGTAATAGCAGATCCTGCGCGGAAAAACCCTCTCTCCGCCAACAACTACTATAAAGTCAGTATTAATCGCTTGATCAATGCGATTATGCTCGGTGTTTTAACTTACGATGCTAACTTACTCATTATTGAACCGAAGGATGCAACATGCAAACAATTATCGTCACCGATGATACCGTCACTTGGGAATTTTTAAACTCAGTTGCACCTATTGTTCATGCGTCAGAATACTTATCCGATGCGAGCTTTCTAGAAACTCGAGCATTACGAGTCATTAACCTATGCAGCTCATATCAATACCAAACCATTGGCTACTATGTGTCCCTCCTTGCACAAGCACGTGATCATCGCGCCATTCCTTCTGTACTCAATATTCAAGATGTCTTAAATGCAAGCTTATCCAGACAAATCTCAAATGAAATCGATGACGAAATTCAACATAGTTTACAAGACATCAAAGGCGATGAGTTTACTTTTAGTTTATATTTTGGACAAAATATGGCGAAGTGCCATTCTCTATTAGCAAAAAAACTACACGGGTTATTTCCATTACCATTGATACGTATTTTATTTGAAAAAAAGAAAACGTGGACAATTAAAAAACTATTCCTACTCGCACCTAAAGATATTCCTGAAGTTCATATGGCTTTCATGCAGCAAGCGGCTGAATCTTATCTCGGTAAAAAACGCTTTCATCAATGGCGAAAAAAACAACGTTTTCACGATTTAGCCATTTTAGTGGACCCTACTGAGTTAAACGCACCATCTGACAAGAAAGCCCTTGATTATTTCGTTGAGGCGGGCGAGTCAATAGGATTAAATATTGATTTAATTGATAAAAATGATGGTAAAGCGCTGGCAGAATATGATGCTTTATTTATTCGAGCAACAACATCTGTCGATCATTACACCTATCGATTTGCACGCCGCGCTATTCAAGAGAATTTAGTGGTGATTGATGATCCTCAATCCATTGTAAAATGTACTAATAAAGTCTATTTGGCTGAGTTGATGCGCAGTCATCAAATTTTGACCCCTGATACCTTGTTCATCAGTAAATATGATAAAACGATTCCGCCCATTACCTTTCCTTGTGTACTCAAAAAACCAGACAGTGCTTTTTCACATGGTGTGATTAAATTGAATGATATGAAATCATTACAAAAGGCGCTCATACAATTTTTTAAAACATCCGACTTAATTTTAGTACAACCCTTCATCCCAACAGATTTTGATTGGCGTATTGGCGTGATTGATAATAAACCGCTCTTCGCTTGTCGTTATTATATGGCGAAAGATCATTGGCAAATCTACAATTGGAGCTCCACACAGGAAACTGAAGGAGAGTTTGATACCATTCCGCTTGATAGAGTGCCTGAGGGTGTTATTAAAACAGCATTAAAAGCCACACGTTTAATCGGTGATAGTTTGTATGGTGTTGATATTAAAAGCCAAGGCGATAAACACTACGTGATTGAAGTAAACGACAATCCCAATGTCGACGCAAATGTCGAAGATCTCATTTTAGGACAACAGCTTTACCATGATATTATGTCTGTTTTCCTCCAACGTATTCGAAGGAAACATGGCTATGTCTAAAAAATCTTATCCTATTTTTTCCGTATTAGGTATCGAAATTGAGTATATGCTTGTCGATAGCAAGACTTTATCCGTTCAACCCAAAAGTGATCTCATTCTCCAAGCGCTTGCGGGATCATGCTTAAACGAGGTAAGTCTGGGGAAAATTGCTGTCAGTAATGAGTTGGTGCTACATGTCTTAGAGCTAAAAAATGATGGTCCATGCCCTGTCGATGAACCCATTGCTCAGTATTTTCATGAAACACTCTTGAAGCTTCAGCCCGCACTCAAACAACACGGGCTCTCGCTACTCCCTACGGCCGCTCACCCTTGGATGAATCCACATACTGAAACGAAACGATGGCCTCATGGCAACCGCAGTATCTATCAACAATACGATGCTATCTTCGATTGTCGTGGGCACGGATGGGCGAATCTGCAAAGCATGCATCTTAATTTGCCCTTCAGCAATGATGAAGAATTTTCGGCGTTACATAATACCATTCGACTTATTCTACCGTTGATTCCAGCCCTCGCTGCAAGTAGCCCTTTTTTGGATGGGAAACGCACAAATTTTCTCGACACAAGACTGACATTTTATGGAAAAAACCAACAAAAAATACCTTCAATTACAGGTCAGGTGATCCCTGAGTACATTAAAAATGAAGCTGATTATCGTCAACGTATTTTAAAACCGATGTATGACAACATCGCACCTTTCGATAAAGAGAACATATTACAAGAGGAGTGGTTAAACTCTAGGGGCGCCATTCCAAAATTTGATTACGGCGCTGTAGAAATTCGCATTATTGATTCTCAAGAATGTATTGATGCCGATATTACACTTGCAAAAACCATTTACGCTATTCTAAAAAGTTGGTGCGATAGCGGTCATTATCCGATGCCTCCCGACATTGACACACAAGCACTCAAAGCACTTTATGATGAAACACTTTCAAAAGGCTTCATGACAGTACTTGAGGAGACCAGCATTCTCAGCGCGTATCAACTCCCTAAACGTCGCATGCATCTCAAAGACGTCTGGACACAATTAATAGAACGCGTTAGTCACACCCTCTCCCATAAAGAACAAATAACACTGGAGTCTATCTTACGATATGGCAACTTAAGTGAACGTATCATTCGCGCATGTAACAATGATTATTCTCACGCGACATTGCATCGCGTGTATCAATCTCTCATGACATGCTTACATCAGAACCAATTATTCCTATCATGATAAAATCAGCGCTGATCTTAACTTGTGAGCATGGTGTAAATACTATCCCCGCACAATTTACGCAACTTTTTGCTGAAGATAAAGCCATACTCGATACACATCGCGGTATTGATATTGGCGCTAAAGTCATCGCAGATCATTTGGCAAAACATCTCCCTTGCATATTTTATCACGCCGCCACTGTTTCACGACTCTTAATCGATTGTAATCGAAAATTAAACAATAAACATTGTTTCTCCGAATGGTCTCGTGACTTATCGTCCGAAGAAAAACAACACATCATTGATATGTACTATCGTCCTTTTCGAGAGTCTGTGATCAATGCTATTGGCACACTGATTCATCAAAAAAAGCACGTACTACACTTATCCATTCATAGCTTCACGCCAGTATTGTATGAGAAAGTAAGGACGGCTGAAATCGGACTACTCTACGACCCTAAACGCACACTAGAGAAAGACACAGCAGCCACACTTAAAAGAGCATTAGAAACACTGACACCACATTATCGAATACGCTTGAATTACCCTTATTTGGGTACAAGTGATGGCTTTACAACCTTTTTAAGACAACAATTCGCGGCCAAGACTTAC
>JAHFRX010000042.1 GCA_023266075.1 Legionellaceae bacterium
TGATATCTGGTACACCGACGATAGATAGCACCTATGACTTTACGATAACAGCGACGGATTCACTGAGAGATACGGGCTCTAAAGCATACGCGTTAGTGGTCAGTGGTCCGCTGTCTATTTCTCCACAAACCTTGCCTGCCGCGGTACTTCATGCGGCATATCATCAAACAATTATGGCAAATCAGGGTGTGGCGCCTTATACGTATGCGGTCACGGCGGGCGCATTGCCCATAGGGTTGGAGCTGAATCCTTCAACAGGTGTGATATCTGGTACACCGATGACAGATAGTACGTCTAACTTTACTGTAACAGCGACGGATTCACTAGGAGAGACAGGCTCTAAAGCGTACGCGTTAGTGGTCAGTGGTCCGCTGTCTATTTCTCCACAAACCTTGCCTGCCGCGGTACTTCATGCGGCATATCATCAAACAATCACGGCAAGCCAAGGTGTGGCACCTTATATGTATGCGGTCACGGCAGGTTCATTACCCACAGGGCTGGAACTGAATCCCTCAACAGGTGTGATATCCGGTACACCGATGACAGATAGCACCTATGATTTTACGATAACAACGACGGATTCACTGGGAGAGACAGGCTCTCAAGCCTACGCGCTAGTAGTCAGTGGTCTGCTGTCTATTTCTCCAGCTACTCTGCCGACTGCAGTGAACGGCATTTCTTATCGTCAAACCGTTACAGCAAGTGATGGTGTGGCTCCATATGCGTATGCAATTACCGCAGGGTCGTTGCCAACAGGACTTTTACTAAATACGTCAACCGGAGTGATATTTGGCACACTAACGACATATGGCACGTTTAGCTTCACGGTGACTGCAACAGATGCAAATTCAGATACCGGTTCTCAGGCTTATACGGTTGAGGCCACGCATACGACGCATGAGTAATGATATGGCTCCATGGACGAGATCATTAAAGAGAAAATGAATTTCGCCTTGCTCTTCTTGGGTCTTGCTGCTTCTCTTCCTTTTCTTCGACGATAATAGGGTGAGGCAATATCATCGATAAATCGATAAATGTTGTTGAGCGTGAGCGTGCTCTTCCTCGTTCTATCTCAATAGAAGGCGGTAGTAACTCTTCATCAGCGCTAATTAATGGTGTTGCGCCTTTTGAGATCAGGTAAATTGCAAAATCATCATTTTTAGCGGCATATGCAATATCAACAAGGCTGTAACCTCGCCACTCAAGGTGATTTATTTTCACGCAAATAGATTCTGCTAGAGGTTGTTGTGTTATTGTTAAGCGTGTATCTTGTACCGCACACGTCAGTAGCATCGTAGCGAGAGGCGTATACCCAAACTCAATGCTTTTAATCAAAAGACATAACGTGTGTTCGTCAAATTCTATTTGATACGTCGATACATCTTGCTGCAGCAAATACCGTGAAAGTTGATTGAGTGTTTCCCACAAAAAATGTTTCTCATCTGTAAGTATTTCAGCACAGGAAGTTTCTGAAAGCTCGAGGCAACGGTTGAACGCATCATAAAGAGCGCTGTCAGGAGAGAGCTCAGTGTCTATTGCTTTGACAAGGCTTTCGCATGTCATCAGAGTGAGCTCAGACCGACTAAAGTGACCCACCGGAAAGATTGTAAATTGATATATATCCTGTAAGTAGCACAAGTATAAACTGTAAAATCTGTCGTGAGAGATGTCTTTTTGAATGAGTGGTAGAATATCGGTTTGAAATTCACACTTAAATCGGAGGATTGTTTCAATAATATGCTCTTTGGCGAGCGTAATGCTTAGATCTTCGTTGGGTGGTTTTTTAAAAACGTGATCGAATAATAGGTGAATCAATGATATCGGCGTCAGATAAAGTCTGAGCATCGTCACTACAATTTCATCTGATAAGATTCTGTCGTAATCAACTTGAAATTGCTTGAGTTGGCCCGTTGCGCATAAGAGTGTTGAGTTTTCCCACCAATCCAGATGCTCCTTACAAAAAAAAGGCGTCATGATGCGAAGGAGTTTGATGCCAACATTTTCTTTATTAAACGAAAATGGAGGTCGGTCTTTTTCAAACAGTGTTAACCAACTGGGAGATAGCCTTTGTGTAAAATAAAGTTCTTTTGTTGTACGACTTTGAGCGAGACATAACGTGCTACTCTCAAAAGGAGTGCTTGTCAGCACATTGAGAAAGATGAGAGCACCTAAATTTTTTGCTTTACCCGCTTTGAAGTCAGGTATGATGAGTGCAGGGTCAACCTGATGAAAGGGGATAACGCGATCGCCTAGCCGAGCATCAGTATAAATTGTAGGGGTGTTGATGCCTTTATTTTGATAGTCTGGCATGAGGTTATTCGGCTCATCATTGACTGTGGGAACTAAAAGGCGCAATAGGAGACTATGGAATAAGTTTATTTTATATTCTAAAGAGAGGAACCTTGTGCTCATCTCACAGGGAGGCATCCCTCGGAGATACATAAATGTATACGTGCTACTGCTTTTTCTGGAATGCATGATGGGCGCTTTAATTTAAAAAAGAACCCATAGTATTATTTGAATGCAAATATTGTCAATACAATGAGAACCGTCCTGAATCTAATAATGTCCAGGTTCGTGTTGCATTGGAGGCTTTATTTTTGATCCACAGCAATTGATTAGAGTCGGGTGCTGAGATACCCTCTACTGCAATGGCAAAAGAGTACTTCTGTTGTAATTGTTGCAGTGCTCGCCAAACGCTTTTTAAGTCATTACCTTGATCTTGCAAGATCAGATGATCGTTGCGAAATAAGACAGTGACCGGTAAACCTTTTAAGGATTGTTTAATTGCATATTCAAGACGTCTCCAGTGATTGATTTGGTTACGTTGCAGTTCTGCCTGTGTCGGGCGCTGTTGGAATGAGACACGCTCATGCGCATTCGGTAAGCTTGCGACTTTTTTATTTTCAGGTTTTTGGCGTAAAAAATAGTCGCAAATGGTATCAATTAATGGACGATAGCGTCCAGAAACATTAGGATGTGTTTTGGATGTGCGATTGATATATAACGCGAAAGCAAGTGTGTGCGCATTTGCTGTATATAAATAACCGGATAAGCTTACGACACCAGATAATGTCCCCGTTTTAGCACGGATGAAACCTTGTTGATAAGGTTTTTTCAAGCGCTTTTGCAATGTCCCATCTTGGCCTGCAATGGGAAGAGCTGCGATATATTCATAAGCCAGTGGAAACCGCCGATGTAAGTATTGCAAGAGTTCTACGGTTTGTTTCGCAGAAAGCCTATCATCACGCGAGAGACCTGAGCCATCTGTTAAGATAGCATTGTCGAGCGAGATCCCTGTTTGTTTTTGTAAAAATGCTTTTACAGTAATTTGTGCTTCTTTCCAATTTTCAGGATGACCCGCTAACATATCCGCTGCATGTAAATATAAGCTATCCGCATAAAGGTTATCTGAAGGCTTTAATGTGTCTGCGAGTAGTTGTGTGATGGGTTTTGACGCATGTGTTGCGAAGAGAAGAGCGTGGTGTGGCGCAACACCCAAATTGACGTCACCTTGTAGTGTGATGCCAATGGCTTTTAAGCGTGAACGAATTTGAGCCTCCATGTATTGACGTGGGTTACGGATGGGGATTCGTTGTATGACAGCCCATTGTCCGACAGTAATACAGCCACGAACATTAAGATTATTTTTATCATCCATGAGATAACTTAATCCGCACCCTTTACTGTGTAGCGTGGTGTTGACTTGATTATTGATATTGATGCTAATATCTTTGCTATTGAACTCAATGAACGCGGGCTGATTAGGTTTAGCGTTAGGATTAACGGTTACTGTCAGACGATTTTCATCGAGAATGACTGGCGCTAAAGGTGCACCGTAACTATGTAACAAATCTTTTTCTGACCAACCAGGCGGATAAGCATCGATATTAGCGTGGTTGCTCAGCAGTATCACATTGCCGTGAATTTTTTTTACCCCCCATTTAGGAAGCTCTGCAAATAAAGTATCAAGATGTGCTGTCGTAAAAGATGGATCTCCCGGCAGATTGAGATAAAGAGAGCCTTGAAGAACGCCATTTTCAAGATGAGAAGCATCGGTACTCAATGTTGTTTTAAAGCGATAGTCAGGGCCTAAAACCAGTAGAGCGGCGGCGTCTGAGAACAATTTCATATTGCTTGCGGGGATTAAGACACGCGAGGCATTGCGATTATAAAGTGTTTCATTTGTATTTAAATCAACGATTAAAGCGCTCATATTAATCGCAGGATCAATTTGATTAATGATCTTATCCGTGCTTTGTTGCATGTTATCAGCAAATGCTGTGTGCAGTAGGAACGATAGTACGAGGATGTATTTTTTATTCATTGACCGGCCTATTCATATTCAGGTAAAGGTTGTTGGTCAGGAAACAATTCTGAAAGCGGAACAGAGAACCCATCCTCACGTACAATACGCGCATGTTTACGTTGGAGTTGACGTGGCTCGTCTACGCCACAAGAATGGCACAATACACCGACCTCGTGTGCCATGTTTGTAGCGTAGTGATGGACGCGCTCTGCTTTGTCTTCTACGACTAATCCACGTTGTAAACGAGGATTATGCGTGGTGATTCCGGTGGGGCATGTGTTTTTGTGACATCTAAGTGCTTGAATACAGCCTAACGCAAATAAAAAGCCACGTGCAGAAGTGACAAAATCAGCACCCGCACACAATGCCCATGTGACTTCGGCAGGCGTAATGAGTTTACCTGCGACGATGACTTTAATTCGGTTTTTGAGATTATAGGTGATTAAAATATCAATCAATTTAGGTAAGGATTCTGATATCGGGATCCCCATATAATCCATGAGACCTTGTGGTGATGCACCAGTGCCGCCATCAGCACTATCGAGAGTGATGAAATCTGGTGCGTGTCGAATACCCCGCTGATGAATACTTAAACATAAATCATGTAACCAATCATAACTTCCTAGCACAAATTTACAGCCTACAGGTTTCCCTGTGGTTTCGCGAACATGCTCAATCATATCTAACAATTCACCGACATTGGCAATGTCGGGATGACGATTAGGGCTGATAGAGTCTTGATAAGGTGGAATGCCACGAATTTCTGCCACCTCTGGAGTGACTTTTATTGCTGGCAAAATACCTCCCTTACCAGGCTTGGCACCTTGACTCAGCTTAATTTCAAACATTTTAACATTGTCGCGTGCTGCAAGTTCTTTCAGGCGTGTGTCACTTAAGTGACCGTGCTCATCACGAACACCATATTTTGCTGTCCCAATTTGAACAACCAGATCACATCCAGACTCTAAATGATACGATGAAACACCACCCTCCCCAGTGTTTAGCCAACATCCTGCTTTTTTTGCACCACTGGCCAATGCGCGAATGGCTTGTTTTGAAAGTGCGCCATAACTCATCGCTGAAATGTGAAAAAAATGACTGGTGACATAGGGCTCTTTAGTATATGGCCCAATTTCAATCGGGCAAGTTTCGACTTCACTTTCGGCGAGCACAGGAAATGGTGCACTGACGAAATAGACTGTACCCACGGTATTTAGCGGACGTGTAGAGCCAAACCCTAATGTGGTATCGATGTTCTTCGCAGCGCGATACACCCAACTCCGTTCAGCACGGTTAAAGGGAAGCTCCTCTCTATCATTGGTGAAGAAATATTGTCTGAAAAATTCACCAAGATATTCACTTATATATCGAAAATGTCCGATGATTGGGTAATTTCGTAATACGGCGTGTTTTTTTTGGCGTTTATCCATAATATAAACGGTAATGAGGAGAACAATAAGTACCAGTGCTATGATTCGAATCAGAAACTGGTCTATCAAAATGGTATCCGTTAAATAGGGATATTTTTGAAAAATAGATACTTCTTCTGACATGATTATCCTCGCAACATATCCTTGTATAACGACTATGTTACCTGCGGTAGAAAAACTTGTCGATAAAAAGCGAAAGTTAATTCTTGGCATATACTTAAAGTATACATTTTTGTTATTGCTGAGGATGTGATGGAAACCATTAAATCACTGAGGGGTCATCTCTTGATTGCAGTGCCCTCTATGTATGATGAAGGTTTTGAGCATTCAGTGATTTATGTGTGTGAGCATCAAGTACAAGGGGGGGTCGGGTTAATTATTAACAAACCCCTCGTTTATCCACTAGGCTTTATGTTTGATTTATTGAATATTGAGTCGACTTACACTGAGCAAAAAAATCGTCCCTTACTTTATGGTGGCCCGCTTCAACCAGAGCGTGGATTTGTGATTCATCGACCATGTGGTCATTGGAACTCAAGTTTATTATTGGAAGAAGATGTGACGTTAACGACATCGAATGATATCATTCATGCGTTTGCAAAAAATCAAGGCCCTAAAGATGCGTTAGTTGCATTAGGTTTTGTGGGTTGGGAGCACGCGAAGTTGGAAAAAGAAATCATGGAAAATCGATGGCTGATATGTGATTATAAGCCCGAGTTGCTTTATGAAGTTCCTTTTGAAAAACGTTGGGAGTATGCTGCTTCAATCCTTGGCATCAATTTAACACAGCTCATTGAGGGTGGTGGGCATGCCTGAGCCTGTTTTCATGGGATTTGATTTTGGTTTAAGACGCATTGGTGTGGCCATTGGTCAGCGATTGACGGGGCGCGCAACGCCTTTGAGCACATTAAAAGCAGAGCAGGGCGTCCCGGACTGGAGTATTATTCGACAACTTTTATGTCAGTGGAAGCCGCATGCGTTGATTGTCGGTTTACCTACAGCGTTAGATGGCAGTGCGCTTTATACCACAGCGCTTGCTGCGAATTTTGCTGATGAGTTAAAACGGTTGAGTGGTTTGCCAACGCATTTGGTGGATGAGCGGCTATCGACTGTTGAGGCGAGATCGCAGTTGTTTGAGATGGGCGGATATCGTAAACTTAAAAAATCTGAAATTGATAGCTTGGCTGCATGCATTATTCTTGAGCAATGGTTGATTGGACACGAGGACGTTGTGTGAATCACTTTTTAAATATTCAGCAGTTAACTTCAGATGACGTATTAGCGCTGATTAAGCGCGCGCTTCACCTTAAAAAAGAAACACGCCATCCTCAGTTTGAGCAGCGCATCTTAGCCAATTTGTTTTATGAAAATAGTACGCGTACACGTGTAAGTTTTGAGCTTGCAGCTAAACGTATGGGTATGATAGTGATTAATTTGGATATTGCTCGTTCATCAGAATCAAAAGGTGAGGAAATACGCGATACTATCAAAACGCTTGGATCTATGGGTGTTGATGTGGCTGTTATTCGACATGTGGATGAGGGCTTACCACACACGATGGCTGAGTGCGCCCCATCTCATTTACACGTCATCAATGCAGGAGATGGGGCGCACGCTCATCCAACACAAGCCATGCTCGATTTTATGACCATTTTAGAATATAAAACGAATCTTAGAGATTTAAAAATTGCATTAGTAGGCAATTTGAAGCATTCACGTGTTGCAAATTCATTGCAAGGGATGTGTCAATTATTGAACGTGAAATGTTTGAAGCTGGTGGCGCCTAGCGTGTGGTTACCATCGGATCCTATTTATGGTGAGATGACCTCTTCTTTAAAAGAAGGGCTAGAAGGAGCGGATGTGATTATTACGTTGAGAATGCAACGTGAACGATTTCTGACGACAGATTGTTTGAATCTCGCTGATTACCAGCGCGATTATCGTATTACAACGGCAAATTTAGCATTCGCAAAACCAGATGCGATAGTGATGCATCCTGGGCCTATCAATCGAGGTATTGAGATCGATAGCGATGTTGCAGATGGTGTTCAATCCTGTATTTGGCAACAAGTTCAAAATGGTGTTTGGATTCGCATGGCAATTATTGAACGATTATTGACGATCGCTAATAAAAAATAGTATACTGTCTGGGCTATGATAAATAAAATATACCACGTTATTACGTCTACTATTATCGGCTGATGCCGATACATACTTCTTTTGACCATTTTTTTCCATATAATTTCAGTATTCTTGAATGAGGCAAGTATGAAGCATCGCGTTTTACCTTGGTTAATGTGGTTGTTACCAGCATTATTTTTCGCTTATCAATTTATTCTACGTCTTTGGCCTGGGTTAATGATGCAGTCTATTATGGCTCAATTTTCTATTGATGCAAGCCAGTTTGGATTATTGGCAGCGTGTTACTATTATGGTTATGCAGGGATGCAAATTCCAGTGGCTATCTTATTAGAGCGATACGGGCCGCGTCGAGTTGTGTGTGTATTTGCATTGTTGTGTGGTGTTGCCACATGGATGTTTACGTATACAACACACTTTTATGTGGCGTTGTTTAGCCGTTTTTTAATTGGTGTTGGCTCGGCGGTAGGTTTTTTGGGGACGTCAAAAGTTATTTCAGAATGGTTTCCTAAGGAAACTTATGCACGCATGGTGGGTTTTTCATTTACGTTTGGTCTCTTGGGCGCTATTTATGGTGGGAAGCCTGTCAGTATTTTGATTGAAACATATCATTGGCAAAATGTTGCCGTGGTTCTGGCAGTGGTTGCCGTGATCTTAAGTATATTGACGTTATTGATTTTACGTTCTCCAATACATGCAAAGCATCACGGAACGTTAAATGGATTTGAGCGAAAGCATATTTATTCTATCTTATCCTCACCAAAGTTATGGGGTTTAGCGTGTGCAAATTTACTGATGGTTGGATCGTTGGAAGGATTTGCTGATGTGTGGGGTGTGCCTTATTTAATGGAGGCTTATCATTTACCTAAAGATAATGCGGCAGGTGTGATGTCGTTGATTTTCTTTGGTATGCTTTTTGGTGGGCCGATCCTTGCTTTTTGTAGTAAAAAAGTAAGTGAATATACGGTGATCTTGATCTGTGCATTAGGCATGGCTGCAATTTTTGGGTTGTTACTTGTTAACCATACGTTTTCGATAGTGCTCCTTTCTGTGTTACTTTTTTTGATAGGTCTTTTATGTTGTTATCAGGTGATTGTATTTGCGGCGGGTGCTAAACTAGTCTCATTGTCAGAACTGAGTGTCACTGTTGCTTTTTTGAACTGTGTGAATATGTTGGGTGGTTCTTTTTTCCATACCATCATTGGTAAAATTATGGATTTTTACTGGCAAGGTCAGCTCACTGCAAGTGGTTCACATGTGTACTCACAAAATGCTTTTCAACATGCTTTAGTGATGATTCCTATTTGTGCGCTATTCGGTGCTTTGATAATTATGTGTGTACGTTATTATTCAAAGAGGTCCTAATGTTTGGCGATAAGACAAGGCTTGCTTTAAATCATTGGATGTCACACGTGTCTTGAAGTTACTATCAGCGATAGTTCTGGCAACTTTGAGGCATCGATGAAAGCCTCGCGTGGATAGCCTCAAACGTGATAGCGCGTGTGTTAAGAACGCATGCTCGTCAGTACCTAACTCACATCGGGCTTCACAATCTCGCGCAGATAAATGTGCATTTAAGCTGCCCTGACGTTTTAGTTGTGCCTGTTGTACTTCAGTAATGTGTGTTTTAACGTCTTCGCTTGTTTCTTGATCGTTGTAACAATTAAGTGTCAGTAATTCGCGTTGTGTAAGTGCTGAAACAGTGACTTGCATGTCAATCCTATCAAGAATGGGACCCGATAATTTTTTTTGATAGCGATGCACTTGATCGGGCGAGCAAGTGCATTGAATCTCTTGATGTCCTTTGTAACCACAGGGGCATGGATTCATTGCCGCAATGAGCTGAAATTTTGCAGGAAATTCCATTTGTATCGCCGCACGCGAAATACAAATACTCCCAGATTCGAGTGGTTCTCTTAATGTCTCGATGGTGCGTCGTTGAAATTCTGGAAACTCATCTAAAAACAAAACACCATGGTGTGCTAGTGATATTTCACCTGGTTTTGGTGGATTTCCACCACCAACTAACGCCACGTGAGAAGCGCTATGATGTGGTGCTCGAAAAGGAGGTGTCCGTAAATGCATCCACGGTGGGCTTTCACCATAAATTGAATGAATCACCGCATTTTCTATGGCTTGCTCTTCAGTTAACTCTGGCAAAAGTGTTGTAAAGCGTTTTGCAAGCATCGTTTTGCCACTGCCTGGTGGGCCAGAGAGGAGTAGACTGTGTCCACCCGATGCGGCGATTTTCATCGCGTTTTTAGCATGCTGCTGTCCTTTGATATCAGACCAATTCATTAGCGATGTGCTTTGGTGACGCGTGGAAATAGCCGTTATCGTACATAGGGGTGTTCCTAAACACAGATAGCTAGATACTTCACGGAGTGTTGTTGCAAGAAAAAGTTGCTCATAGTTCAGAATCGCTGCTTCTTCAGCGTTTGGAGATGCAATAATTAAAGTATGATGCTCATTTTTTGCAGCAAGTATCATAGGAATAATGGCATTTACACGATGAAGCTGCCCATTTAGCCCAAGCTCTGCTACGAACGCATGCGTTTCAAGAGCAAGTTTTGGAATTTGATTTGATGCTGCGAGAATACCGACTGCAATAGCCAAATCAAACCCACTGCCAGTTTTAGGGATGTGTGCAGGTCTTAAGTTGACTGTAATTCGGCCCGCCGGGAAATCAAATTGACTGTTTATCAACGCACTTCGCACGCGATCTTTGCTTTCTTTGACCGCTGTTTCAGGGAGGCCCACGATG
>JAHFRX010000181.1 GCA_023266075.1 Legionellaceae bacterium
CATTGCGGGTGGGAAAACAACAACAAATGTTGCTAGAGCAACAGTAAAGATACTAGCTAGCGTAAGCTTTTGCCAGTTTTTTTCAGTTGCATCTACTAGACTGCGCCATGCTTTTTTCATCATATCCAACATATCCAACATATCAAGTCGCCTTAAAGTTATAAATCGGAGCCATATTACAACAAAAAAAGTCTTATGCGAAGAATAAATAATCAAAAATTTGTAATAGTTATGTAAAGAAAATCATTATTAAAACATCACGTGTTTTTTGTGACCAACACTAATGAGGAGAGGATTGATGCACTGAATGGGAAGACATTATGCAAAATTTATATAAAGTGTGTAAATTATGTTATAATAGGCTCTATGTGATAGCGCGTTGATGGACTTATGTCAAAAAGTAAGTATTTAGTATCTTCATTTTGGGCAATGAACACACACGAGCAACATCAAGTACGTGCGTTTGCAGATCATGCAGACAAAACGTTGCTTGATGTTCGTGGATTTTATTTGAATCGTGTTGCCTATGGTGCAGTCATTGACGACGGTACTAGATCTCTTGAGCAGTTTAATACAATATCACCGATTTTTGATGGCCTGAATGCACAACAAAGAGAGGAGATAGAGGGGCAGCTATTGCTGACGTACTATCAACTTTCAACACAGTATGAACTCGAAAGAATCGAGCGTATGTCTTATAAATTGCCTGAGATCGCTACACAAATTCGGTTATGTGCAAACTTGATTAATCAACTGCGCTTGACTTCTGTAGAGCCAAAAATGAGTCGAGAACTTCTTCAAATGATTGCCTCCTCAGGAAAATATACACAATATTTGGGGTTAAAGCTCCTTGTACCCGCGTTGCTTGAGAGTATTGATACGATGGCATCACATCAAAAATCTGTGACCGATTTTATCAGCTTCATCAATGAACGTCGTTTGTACTGGGTTTGGGCAGGCTCAACGGTATCTATCCTCTTGAGTTTATTTCCTGATTACCTTGCTGATACGTCGCATGCGACGGCGGCGTTGGGTTGGACGGGCTTGATTGGTGGTTCACTCAGTTGGATATTGTATTTTATGCGCGCTGGATTAGCATGGCATGGGTTGATTGAGCATACATTTTTCCCGACGAAGGAAGAACGCGCTTTAGGATTGACACTGCAAGAACGGTTTTGGGTTCAGTGGGACATGCGTAAATATCAAATCTTGAATGATACAATCTGGGGGATGTGTAATTTCGCTTGTTTTTTTGTTTTAGTAGGCTCAGGACTTTTGGGTAATATCGGTAACGCGTTTACAGCTTCATTATTGTTGATGGATGCCATTTTAACGATGTGGCGAATGTATGAGGAAGAAACGGAGCATCGCGCTAAAATGAAACGTTTTAGTGATGATCACGCTGTGCTTAAAAGACAAATAGATTGGGCTAAAAAAATGGGTCAGTCGGCCGTGAAATATGAAATGGCTTATCAAGAAACAACATTGAAAGCACATATGGCTGACCTAGAGTGGAAATACAAAAAAACCATGACGGCAATTGATTTGTTGTATTCGACCTTTCTTTTAACGGCATTTGTATTACTGTGCTGTTCGGTACTATTTATGCCTTATACGGCGGTGGTACTCGCTGTATCGGCAACGGTCATGTGCTTTACATTTAATCTTATCTATAATACCGCGACAATGGTAGTGAATGTCTCGAAAGCGAAACATATACAGCGTGAATTTGATGATGCTTTACTGAAACAATTAGGAGAGTTTAAGCAGCTTTTCGAACAGTACGAGAAGGCACAAGGAAGTGAACAACGTCAACCATTGGAGGGGCCGCTTAAAATGGCGTATTTGCAAATGAAAGCTTTACGTGCAGAATCAGTTTATCAGCAAAAAATGGTCATGCATCAACGCAATCATTTGATTATTTCAACCATTCGAGATGTACTGATTCCGACAATGTTTATTGCTTCTCTTGTCTTCTTGCCTTTAGGTATCGGTGTACCTTTGTTGATTTTATCGTTCACGATTGCATTTGGTTTGTATGAGTACTCGCAAAAAACGATGCCGAAAAAAGCAGAATCAGTGCGCTTATTTCCAGAGGCCTCCTATGAAAAATTTAGTCGAGAAGCCTTAACACACTCACCACAAGAGCTAGCTCTACTTTTGGACAGTGAGAAGACAGCGGCGAGTCCTGGTATTCAACCCAAATATGTGTATAATTAGCCAATTTGTTGTTCAATTAAACTTAAAATGAATTTAGAAAAACACTATGAAGTGATTGTTATTGGTGGTGGCCACGCAGGAACTGAGGCGGCGCTGACTTCTGCTCGTATGGGTGCTGAAACGCTGTTGTTGACGCACAATCTTGATTTATTGGGTCAAATGTCTTGTAACCCTGCGATTGGCGGTATTGGAAAAGGACATTTAGTCAAAGAAATAGATGCATTGGGTGGTGTAATGGCCATGGCGGCTGATGAGGCTGGTATCCAGTTTCGTATTTTAAATGCATCGAAAGGGCCTGCTGTGCGTGCGACACGGGCGCAAGCGGATAGAGTACTTTATCGTCAAGCCATTCGACAGGCACTCCAATGCCAACCAAATCTTACTGTATTTCAGCAAGCGGTTGAAGATATCTGTGTAGCGCAAGAAAGAGTCACTGCGGTGGTTACGCAAATGGGACTGCGCTTTTATGCTAAAGCAATCGTGCTAACGGTGGGAACTTTTTTGGGTGGAAAAATTCATATCGGCATGAGCCAATATGCGGGAGGTCGCGCAGGTGATCCGCCTGCAGTGGCGCTTGCAGCAAGATTGCGTGAACTCAATCTGCCCGTAGGTCGTTTAAAGACCGGTACACCACCGCGAATTGAAGGGCGCTCATTGAATTATCATTGCATGACACAGCAAGATGGTGATACGCCATTGCCTGTGTTTTCTTATCTTGGAGCGGCGTCAACGCATCCATTGCAACGCCCTTGCTTTATTACTGAAACAACTGAAGCCACACATGAGATTATTCGTGATAATCTACATCAGTCTCCGATGTATGCTGGCGTGATTGAAGGTGTGGGGCCTCGTTATTGCCCTTCTATTGAAGACAAAGTAGTGCGTTTTAGCGATAAGTTATCGCATCAAATCTTTGTTGAACCAGAAGGTTTAACGACGGATGAAATATATCCAAATGGTATTTCTACGAGCTTACCCTTCGACGTTCAGGCGAGATTTGTACGTACTATCAAAGGGTTTG
>JAHFRX010000182.1 GCA_023266075.1 Legionellaceae bacterium
TTTTTCCACATTGGTAAACAAAGCAATCTTCGCGCGATCACTGGTTGCTAATTCACGATCGCTACGACAAATTAATACATCCGGCTGTATTCCAATAGAGCGTAGCTCTTTCACAGAGTGTTGTGTCGGTTTCGTTTTAATTTCACCTGACGTTGGGATATAAGGCACTAAAGTAAGGTGAATAAATAAAGCGCGCTGCGATCCTACCTCAATACGCATTTGTCGAATTGCTTCTAAAAATGGCAGCGACTCAATATCACCCACCGTACCGCCAATCTCGACCATGGCCACATCAAATCCTTCTGCGCCACGCTTGATACACGCTTGTATTTCATTCGTGATATGAGGAATCACTTGGACGGTACCACCTAAATAATCACCACGTCGCTCTTTTTTAATCACATTCTCATAAATTCTACCCGTGGTAAAATTATTCAATTTGGTCATCGTTGTACGAACAAATCGCTCATAATGACCTAAATCCAGATCCGTTTCAGCACCATCGTGTGTTACAAAAACCTCACCGTGCTGAAATGGACTCATCGTACCCGGATCAACATTAATGTATGGATCAAGCTTAATCAAAGTCACGCGTAAACCACGAGCCTCTAAAATCGCAGCTAATGATGCTGACGTTATCCCCTTGCCTAAAGAAGAAACCACACCGCCGGTAATAAAAATATAATTGGTCATGATTTGCTCGCAATCAAAGTTAAGCGTCTAAATATGTTTTAATGTTTGATACATTGCCACCGCACAATCTGCTGCATCACGACCTTTATGACCATGAGCGCCTCCCAGTCTATCCCAAGCTTGTGCTTCATTTTCAGTCGTCAAGACACCAAAAATCACTGGGATATTAAATGTTAATGAAACACGTAAACATCCTTCAGAAACTATCTCACACACAACGTCGTAATGGCTTGTCTCACCACGAATCACAGCACCAAGTGCAATAATTGCGCCATACGTCTCTTTCATCGCTAAGCGCTGTGCAGCAATGGGGATTTCAATCGCACCCGGAACCTCAATAATTTTGATGTCTTTCGTTTGAAATCCATATAAAGAAAGCTGTTCTAATGCGCCCTGTTTCAATACTGTCGTTACATCTTCATTATATAAACTAACAACCAATGCTATTGGAAAAGCACAGGGCATATCGTTGTCATTGTACTGTGATATCATGCATATTCTCCTTTCAACTTTAACAGATGCCCTAGTTTTTCCTGCTTTACTTTTAAATAATCAAAATTCTCTTCCGTCGGTAAACTTTCTAAACCGATGCGCTCCTCGATCACAATACCATGACGCAACAGTGAAGTGACTTTTTCAGGATTATTCGTCAATAACCGTATCGTATGGATACCCAAATGTTGAAGAATTTGGAAAGCCACATCATAGTCTCGATTATCGACAGGTAGCCCTAACTGTCGATTCGCTTCTACCGTATCAAACCCTTGCTCTTGTAAAGCATACGCCTTTAATTTATTCGCAAGTCCAATACCGCGACCTTCTTGGCGAAGATAAATCAATACGCCCCCTTCCTTGGCTATACGTGTCAATGATTGATGCAGTTGCGATCCACAATCACACTTTAAGGAGCCAAACAAATCACCCGTAATACACTCAGAATGTACGCGCACTAAAGGTGTCCCAGAGAAAGGACGCTTCTCAAGCGTAAAGTGCTCCGCACCATCCGGAAGATGGCAGAAAACAGTCATACTAAACTCGCCATATTCTCTTAACGGCACACGACTCGTTGCTACTGGTTCAATTTCTTCTACCTGACGAATCCATTGTTGCCCATCACCATCGAGCATCACATTCACCTCATATCACGAAAGGCAGTATTATAGCCGATCTTGACAAGAACCACCAATTGGTAAACATCATTTCTTATCATAATTCGCCTCTGCGATAACGTTTCATTCAGCATCTTGCCTCCATTCAAAAGTTGCTAACATATTATTCTCCAAAGATTGCCAAATCACCTGATGTGCGCGTTGAAATACATCATATGACGTATACAATGACAATGATTCGGGACCAAGCACTTTCGGCACAAGGTACACATGTGTCGTATGCGCCAACTCTGCCACATGCAGCGCATTAAATAAACGTGCACCCGCTTCAACCCAGACATCATGAAAACCAAGCGATCCAAGATGTGTTAACACTGCAACTAAATCCAATCCTGTAGATAACTCAGGGACTTGGTAAGTCTCATCAGACGTCTTTATCGCCGGCTCTCTTTGATAAATTAAGCATTGCTTAGCCGTTGTATGGATTTTTGCACGGGTGTCGAGCTTTACTGTTCTATCTAATATCGCCACAGGTTTTGACACCACCATCTGACCATTCAGGCGTACATTCAACGCCGGATTATCTTGATTAATCGTTGTCGCTGTCGTCAAAATTACATCGGTGTGTAAGCGATTTTTATGCGTGAATTCGGCACACGTGTGGTTCGACAGTAAAATCCTTCGCCCCTCAGGTCCCGCAATTTTTCCATCTAACGTTTGCGCTATCTTAACCGTTACCCAAGGGCGCTGAGTCTTCACCCAATGATGATAACTACGATAAAAATGCGTAATTTCTGGCATTGGGCAAAAAACAACATCAATGCCATGCGCGCGCAATTGCTCTGGCGTATTATTTTTAGAAACAACGGGATTTGGATCCATATAACCATAAACGACTTTCTTGATGTGCCGCTCAATCAAAGCTTCTACACAAGGCGGCGTTTTTCCCCAATGATTGCAAGGCTCGAGTGTTACATAAAGCGTTATATGTCGACAATCTTCAGGCAAAAACTCGAGCAGTTTCCGCTCAGCATGCAGAGAACCCGCGCCAGAATGAAAGGCTTGTGCTATAATATCCTGATTGTGAACTGCAACTGCACCGACAGCTGGATTTGGAGCGCATTGGCCTCGTCCCAACCAAGCCTGCTTTAATGCAGCAAGCATAAATTGTTCGTGCATGGTTTTACCACTCCTGAAAAGGACTTAATTATATCAAATTATTCAATTTTTGAGTAGAGGTCTTGAAGTACGTATGAAATTTATTTCTTTTTTTCTATGCTCAGTCTTAGCACTACCTTCGCTGACTTACGCTTTTTCACCCTATTCTAATCGTGAGTTGGATCAATTAGAAAAAGAATTTGTAGAGCAAATCAACCAATTACCCCTGATTATTAGAGATCCTCTAGCAAAACAATATATTCATCATT
>JAHFRX010000183.1 GCA_023266075.1 Legionellaceae bacterium
TCATTATTTTATTAGATGCAAGCACAGGCATCCCCATCGCACTTTTAGAAGCAAGTTATCTTACCGCGCTACGTACAGGAGCCATCTCGGGGCTTGCCACAGATTTACTTGCTTCAAAATCTGCAAAAACGTTATGCATGATTGGATCTGGAGCTCAAGCATCCGCGATCATTGACGCAATTACTACCGTTCGATCGATTGAAAACATCCATATTTGGTCGCGCCAAAGCGCGCATACCAATGCTTTTGTTAATGAGTTTAAAGGCCGATATCCGACGATCAAAGCCTTTAAAACAATTCCAGAAGCATTGAACGATGCGGATATTGTTTGTACCGCAACACCAGCAACATCACCTTTATTCCAGATCAGTGATATTAAGCCCGATGCTTTTATTTGTGCAATTGGCTCTCATTCGCGATCCATGCAGGAAATTGGATTGGATGTTTTAGAAAAAGCACAAATTGTTGTTGATCAAAAAGAAGCGGCTTTGCGTGAGTCGGGTGAAATCATGGCGGCACTCGAATCTCAGTTAATTCAGGATAATCAAATTATAGAAATCGGCGCATTGCTAACCAACTCAGGCTATTCATTATCTAAAAGACCTATTGTGTTTAAATCAGTGGGGCTCGCCATTCAAGATACAAGTATCGCGCACCTTGCCTATGAGAATGCATGCGCTCAAGGATTGGGGTTAAACCATGACTTTTCTTAACGCATTATCAGCACCATCTCAATATGAAATCAATCAATTAACAACGCGTGAACTTCAATGCATTGACTACTTATTGCAAGGATTCAACAATAAAAATATTGCAACAAAACTTCACTTATCTCCCCGTACAGTCGAAGCTTATATTGAAAACATCAAAGAAAAATTGTGCTGTAAAAGTAAAATTGAACTGATTATTAAACTCACCAAACATTATTGCCAAATCTCTTATGCGAGGTATGAATGAACTTTTTGCACATTTACACGCCACTCATAGAATCTCAGGCACTTAAACATCAGTTAAATAAAAATGTTTATTTTAAACTTGAGGCCTTACAACCCGCTGGATCATTTAAATTAAGAGGCATTGGACGTTTATGTCAAAAATACATTGCTGATGGATATACAAGCCTGGTTGCATCATCTGGCGGCAATGCAGGAGTTGCTGTTGCCTATTGTGGCATGAAATTGCAGAGGCCTACGACCATCTTCATCCCTCAAACCAGTCATCAACTTTACATTGATAAAATCCAATCGTTGGGTGCAAGCGTTATCATATCCGGTGAAACGGCAGGCGAAGCTCAAGTCGCCGCTGAAACCTTCGCTAAAAAAAATCAATCCGCTTATATTCATCCTTATGATCATCCTGAAATATGGGCCGGTCATTCAACCATCATCGATGAAGTTATCAACAAAGGTATTAAACCTGAAGCCGTCATTGTCTCTGTTGGCGGTGGTGGATTAGCATGCGGGATCCTCGAAGGGATGCACCGACATGGATGGGTTGATATTCCGCTCATTGCGGTTGAAACACTTGGTGCGGATGTCTTTTCAAAATCGGTTCAAGCGAAAAGTCCTATTCATTTAAAAAAAATAACCAGCCGTGCCACAAGTCTTGGTGCAACGTATGTCGCACCCCGATTATTAGAGTGGACAACACAACACCCGATTAAAAACGTGGTCATCTCTGATGATGAAGCGGAATTGGGGTCACGTGCTTTTGCCAAAGACCAGCGTCTTCTTGTTGAACTTGCAAGTGGCGCATCCCTATCTTTGGTTTTTAATCAGCATCCTATCATCAATCAATACCAATCCATTTTAGTGATTGTTTGCGGTGGATTAAATATTTCGCATTTTGCACTTTAAAGACGAGGTTCCAATGATTCCTACAGAACGACTTTATTTACCAAAAGTAAGATACGCGTGAGTTATGCTATTATAAACGAAGGAATAACATCATAAGCATTCGATGAATCATCACAAAAAATCATTGCAATGGGCTATAAACTACTTATCATCCGACAAAAGCATGTGTGTCCTGAGACATCGCGTTGTCGTAGAAACATCGTATTCTATTGTTTACCAAATCGAATCTTCTCAAGATATCCTGTATTTAAAGCAAGTCCCCAAAGCCTTGTTTCTTGAGCCATACACCATAAAATTTCTTCATGAATCACAATGTACACATATTCCCGAAGTGATTGCAGAAAATAAACAATTAAATTCCTTCATCACCACCTCATGTGGAGACATTTCATTACGACACCTGTTTCAAGGTGAAATTAATATGGCTATGCTAAAGCGCGGCATCGATGCTTATACCCGTATACAACGACAACTAGAAAATAAGATAGAATCCCTTTTTAAACTTGGTATACCGGATTGGCGTCTTCATCAATTGCCAGCAAAATATAGCGAACTGATAAATAACACTGATCTGCTTAAGAATGATGGATTAACATCAAAAGAAATAGAGCAATTACATCAACTTGTTCCAACATGCATTGAATTATGCAAAAAAGTGGTTCAGTACCAGATTCCAGAAACTATTAATCACTGCGATATTCACGAAAATAACATGCTCCGTGATAACAAAACAGGAGCTATCAACATTATTGATTGGGGTGAGTGTGTGGTGACACATCCTTTTTTATCCCTCAGTGGTTGTCTATGGAACCTTACTTATTTTAATAAAATTAAAGAATCAGATGCTGATTACTGCAAACTCCAATCACAATGCATTTCTCCATGGAAAAACCAATATGACGAAACCACTTTGCTTGAGATATTGGAAATTACAAATCAGTTATTAGGCATTTTTGCCGCGCTTTCCTATGAGCGGCTTTATCAAATGACTCAAAATGAATCCTACACCGTACAGCAAGAACATCCAGGATCCATTGCGGGTTGCTTAAGAACTTTCTTAAAGTCGGCAATATCATGACGAAATGTGTTCCCCAAAAAACTCTTCTTGATATGAAAATAGTGCAAAAGCCAGAGAAAGTTATGATCATTGGCCGCCCTGGTGGCGGTAAATCAACTTTTTCACTAAAACTTCAGAAAATACTGAAAGTGCCACTATACCACTTAGATAAATATTTCTACGTTGACCACTGGCAGCCTAAAGACTACCAAGAATTTCTGGAAATCCAACAACAATTAGTCGATAGCCAGGCCTGGATTATTGATGGGAATTCAACAAAATCTTACGAAAATCGTTATACAAAGGCCG
>JAHFRX010000184.1 GCA_023266075.1 Legionellaceae bacterium
GCTTTTGGCGTGGTCTGAGAAATTTCGTTTAGACCCAATGACAGTGGAGCATGTTTATCAGTCATGGTTGATTGATGTGATACGTAAAAGCCCGTTGATGAAACATGTTGATTATGGTTTTTCATGGATGAAAGATAAATTTTTAAATATTCGTTATTTTAGGCAAAAAGAGATTAAATCAATTCAAGAAGAAACGCATAGTCGAAGAGGGCGCTTGCAAGATTGGTTGTGGCGGCTGGGGTTATTGTTAGGGTTGATGGGTGCTGGTGTAGTATTAATTCATTATATTTTTGCAACGCTTGATATTGATGAGTTATTACGTGTTGCATTTTTGGGATTGATGACCAGTATCCGTGTGATTGTATTGATTTTTTTGAGTTCATGTATATGGATTCCGGTAGGGGTATGGTTGGGACAAAGGCCTTTTATTGCGCAAAAAGCTCAAGCGGTTATACAATTTGTGGCGGCATTTCCGGCTAATCTTTTTTACCCTTTATTTGTGATAGCCATTGTGCGGTTTCATTTGAATGTTGAAATCTGGGTGACACCGCTCATGATACTGGGTACGCAATGGTATATTTTGTTTAATGTGATTGCCGGTGCGTCAATGATTCCAAGAGATCTGTGCTTGGTTGCAGATAATTTTGGTGTAAAAGGTTGGCAATGGTGGCGTAAATTGGCTTTGCCGGCTATTTTTCCCTTTTATATCACTGGTGCAATTAGTGCTGCCGGAGGTGCTTGGAATGCAAGTATTGTGGCCGAATGGGTGAGTTGGGGTGATACAACGCTGCAGGCAACAGGTTTAGGGGAATATATTCATATTAATACATTGACTGGGCATTTTCCAAAATTAGCATTGGGTACCGTGATGATGTGTATTTATGTGTTATTATTCAATCAACTCATTTGGCGACCGTTGTATCGATTGGCCGAATCGCGTTTCAATTACTGAGTTAAATTTTTGGCATAGCCACGAAAACTCAAGTGCGAAGAGTATACTATGGCAGAGATTATTTTAGAGGTAAGTCAGTTACAGAAAGCTTATAAAAAAGCAGTGACGCAAGAATTACTAGTGCTAGAAGACATTAATTTCAAATTAAAAGAAGGTGAAATTGTCGCGTTACTGGGTAAATCTGGCTCAGGAAAGTCGACCTTACTGCGTATTATTGCGGGTCTTTTGTCTCCTACCAGTGGTTATGTAACGTACCGTGATAAGCGTGTTGTGGGACCGGTGCAAGGGATTGCAATGGTATTTCAATCTTTTGCATTGATGCCTTGGTTGACGGTGCTTGAGAACGTTGAGCTGGGTTTAGAGGCGCAAGGTGTTCCAAGAGATGAACGTCGAAAACGTGCAATTGAAGCGATTGATATTATTGGTCTAGATGGGTTTGAGTCTGCTTATCCGAGGGAGCTTTCGGGTGGGATGCGTCAACGTGTGGGTTTTGCGCGTGCGTTGGTGATTAACCCCGACATTTTATTGATGGATGAGCCTTTTTCGGCGCTTGATGTGCTGACTGCTGAAAATTTAAAATCTGATTTGCTGACGCTCTGGCAAGAGAAAAAAACACATACGAACGGTATTTTATTGGTCACACACAATATTGAAGAGGCCGTGATGTTGTCGGATAGGATGATTATTTTGGGGAGCGAGCCTGGACATATTCGTGCTGATCTATTGGTGAATTTACCACAACCTCGTGATTCAGAAAGTCTTGAGTTTCGTGAATATGTTGACAGAATCTACACGTTGATGACGACCGGATTTTATGAAAAAATGAAGCAAGCACAGCGTGGTAGGCAGATTGATCTAGGGTATCGTCTACCCGATGTTGATCCCTCTGAGTTATCCGGATTAATTGAAACTATGGAATCTTTTGAGGGTAAAATTGATCTACCCGAGTTGGCCGATGAGCTGACGATGAACGTGGACGATCTTTTTCCTATCCTTGAAACGCTCGAAATTTTAGGTTTCGCAGAGGTCTTAGCAGGAGATATTCACCTCACCGTCTTGGGGCAGCAATTTTTAGATGCAGACTTACATGAGCGAAAGCACTTATTTGCTAAGCAGTTGCTTGAGACCGTACCGTTAGCACGATACATCCGCAGAGTGTTGGATGAAAAAACGGGACATCGTGTTTCAGAAGAGCGATTTTTAAGTAAATTGGAAGATTATCTGAGTGAAAAAGAAGCTGAGCGAGTGCTTTGTACGATGATTGACTGGGGGCGTTATGCTGAGTTATTTGCATATGATTTTAACACAGGTATTTTGAGCCTAGAGAATCCGGGAAATAGTGGAGATGATTGATCTAGAGCTTTTGAATACTTCTTTTTTAAACCTTCCATCGTGCGTTTTAAGACGATCGTACAAATAATACAAGTAATGTGACAAAGGCAATCAAAATTAAGCTTAAGATACCCATGGTAAAAAAGCTTTTTGAAAGTTTTTCGCGCGTGAATTGATCGGGTCGATTTTTAATTGTACGATATAAAAACCATATTAATAATCCAGCGCCGAGGACTGCTAGCAGTTGGTAAAATGTTTCCATGGTTTGTCTCTCTTAGGTCAGCGTGAAAGCATCAGCATGTAATTGTTCTTGTTGAACGCCGTGTTGCAATAGTTCATCACGCACAGCATACACCATCTCAAATGGGCCTGCTAATATTATTTCGGCCTTTTGAAGTTGTAACGATTTTACGTGTTGTTTCAACATCGCTTCTAATGAAAAATGTGACGTGATGCAGGGGATGTATTGAAAGCTAGGGCAGATGTGTGCCAGTTGCTGCATTTCTGTGTGCAGGTAGAGCCGTTGTGCTGTTTTACATGACCAGAGCAGTGTGATTGAGCGTGTTCTGTTCGTTTTATAAATGTCTTCAATGATGGCTTTCATCGGAGCAAAACCTGTTCCACCGGCAATTAAAATCAGTGGTCTGTCTTGCCGTAGTGCGTTTACTGTACATTGACCGAAGGGGAGGCGAAGGTGAAGTATTTCATTAAGATGTAAGATGCGCAATAAAGGCATGGTTGAATGTGTGTAAATATGTAATTCGTAAGGTGTATCCGTTATGGGGGCGTTTGCAATGGAGTAAAACAATGGTTCTGTCGGTGAGTGTAGAATTTCTAAGTACTGACCTGCCTCATAAGGAATATATTCTTTGGGCTGAAGAAAAACACGTAGAATAGAGGGTGCTAGTGTTTCTATGCGTTGAATTTGAGCGT
>JAHFRX010000185.1 GCA_023266075.1 Legionellaceae bacterium
CAGCAGGCATTGCCAAACATGGTGCCAAAATGGTCATGGCCGTTGCTAATGCTGTAGTACCTAAATTAACCGTCATCATTGGCGGTAGTTTTGGTGCAGGAAATTATGCCATGTGTGGACGCGCTTATGATCCACGTTTCCTATGGACTTGGCCTAATGCACGCATCTCCGTCATGGGGGGCGAACAAGCGGCCAGCGTTTTAGCCCAAATTAATCGAGAAAAAGAAGAGGCACGTGGTCATACGTGGTCGACGAAAGCCGAAGAAACATTTAAAAATACACTGCGCTTACAATATGAAACACAAGGGAATGCCTACTATGCCAGTGCACGACTCTGGGATGATGGCGTCATCGCACCCGTGGATACACGCGACGTACTAGGCTTAAGTTTATGGGTCATTTCTCATGCACCGATTGGATCAACACAATTTGGTGTTTTTCGTATGTAAGGAACACTATTCATGAAAAATGCTATACTTATCGAGCAACATCAACACATCTACACCATTATTTTTAATCGAACTGAAAAACACAATGCTTTCGACGATCATTTCATCGACATGTTGCATCATTATCTCTTAGAGGCATCCAACAAAGAAGAGGTGCATTTAGTGGTCTTAAAAGCACGTGGTCAACATTTCTCCGCAGGTGCTGATCTCCGCTGGATGCAACGTATGGTGGAGATGAGTGAAGCAGAAAATATTATCGATGCTACAAAACTTGCGGCTCTTTTACATACGCTTTATCACTTAAAAAAACCAACACTTTCACTCATTCAAGGCCCTACTTTCGGCGGTGGTGTTGGGCTCATCGCCGCAACGGATATCGCACTTGCCGCTGAATCTGCGCGCTTTTGTTTTTCTGAGGTTAAATTAGGCTTAATCCCTGCCGTCATCAGCCCTTTTGTCATCGACGCCATCGGTGCGCGCGCTGCAAGCTGGTTATTTATGAGTGCTGAGACGTTTGACGCACATAAAGCGCTTGAACTACAACTCATTCATCGCGTGATTCCAGACGCACTGTTTGAAGCAGAAACAACGCGCTATATCGAACAGTTAAGTCAACTGCCCACAGAAGCAATGCATTTAGCAAAACAATTGGTTCGTACGGTTCAACATCAACCTATCGATGAAAACATACAAACCATTACAGCTACGATGATCGCGAAACGTCGCGTTTCCGAAGAAGGGCAGCGTGGCATTTTAGCCTTTTTAAATAAAGCAAGGTGAACTCAATCTATGATCACTAAATTACTCATTGCAAATCGCGGTGAAATCGCTTGCCGAATCATCAAAACAGCAAGGCGTATGGGTATTGCAACGGTGGCTATCTATTCCGACGCAGATAAAACAAGTCAGCACGTTCAACTTGCCGATGAAGCCTGGCGGGTCGGCCCACCATTGGCGAGTGATAGCTACCTTCATATTGAAAAAATTATTGACATTGCAAAAAACACAAACGTATCCGCTATCCACCCAGGCTACGGGTTTTTATCTGAAAACCCAGATTTTGCACGTGCTTGTGAAGAAGCCGGTATTATTTTTGTTGGCCCATCGATTGCCGCTATGAACGCAATGGCCTCTAAAAAACTCGCTAAACAACTTCTTGAGAACACAGGCGTACCGCTGACACCCGGATACCACGGAGAGCAACAAACAGTAGAGCACTTGTATCAGGAGGCTGAAAAAATTGGCTTCCCAGTATTGCTCAAAGCCGCGATGGGCGGCGGCGGAAAAGGTATGCGTGCTGTCTATCATAAAAAAGAATTTCAAGAATCACTCAATGCCGCTAAACGCGAAGCGCTCGCCTATTTTAAAAATGATACGATGCTGATTGAGAAACTCATCATCCATCCACGCCACATTGAAATTCAACTCATGGCAGATCATCACGGGAACGTGATTCATTTATTTGAGCGTGATTGTTCGATTCAACGCCGTCATCAAAAAATCATTGAAGAAGCGCCAGCACCGAACTTATCCGCATCACTGCGTCAAGCACTTGCTGATGCGGCTGTGACCGTTGCGCGCACTATCGACTATCGTGGTGCGGGTACCGTTGAGTTTTTAGTAGATAGCACGTCAGCGTCTTTTTACTTCATGGAAATGAACACGCGTCTTCAAGTCGAGCATCCCGTCACTGAGATGATCACCCGTCTCGATTTAGTCGAATGGCAATTACATATTGCTGAAAATAAACCTCTGCCGCTCAGTCAAGAGCAACTCATTCATCATGGACATGCGATTGAGTGTCGGCTATACGCCGAAGATCCAGAGCAGAGCTTTATTCCCTCAGTAGGCACCATTCGTTTTCTTAAAGAACCAGAAGGAAATGGTATTCGTGTTGACAGCGGCGTCAAGGAAGGCGATGACATTTCTCAATTTTATGATGCCATGTTCGCTAAATTGATTGTTTGGGGGGACACGCGCCTTGAGGCGATTCGGCGTTTACAACAAGCATTGACACATTATCGCATTGCAGGAATCAAAACCAACATATCATTCTTACAAGCCATCATTAAAACGCCAGATTTTATCGAGGCACGCTTAAGTACCGATTTTTTGACAACACATTCTTTGACACTCACACCATCAAAAGATGAAGAGGCGCTTCTATTCACCGCCGCATTTGACTACATCAAAGCACGACCGATAGATCCTTTATTGATAGAAACGTTGGGTTGGCAAATGCATCTCCAAAGTCACTGGCGCAGACGATATCGCATCAATGGTACGTTATACACCATCAAAATCACACCCATCAATATCAATGTATTTGAACTACATCACGAACATCAAACCATGACGATACGCATTCAAGCGATAGAAGCTCACACGCTTCACTTGGCTCTTGCTCAAAAAACAACAACAGCAGAAGTCATTGAAATATCGCAAAATCATCTCACTATTTTAACGTCAACGGGTACAGCCATCACTGAAATTGTACATGGCAATTATCAGATGACTCAGCATGATTCAGACCATAGTCTTTTAGCACCGATGCCCTCTACAGTTGTCGCCTTGTTAAAAAATGAAGGGGATCATATTGAAAAAGGCGACAGTCTCATGGTTCTTGAGGCCATGAAAATGGAGCACACCATTTATGCACCTGAAACAGGTCGACTCCGTGCTATATTTTTTGGTATTGGCTCACAGGTGAGTGAAGGCGCTATACTGGTCAGTATAGACCCCATTCACGAAGCATAAGAGCAAACCAT
>JAHFRX010000043.1 GCA_023266075.1 Legionellaceae bacterium
CACTATAAGCCGGTGGAGAAGCATCGTATGCAATCCCCATATAAGCCTCAACTTTATCATTCACAGAAGCGGCAACATCAAGTTCATTTGCGCCCAATGTCACATCACCCTGTGCTGGTCCAACATATCGGCGACCAATTGTTGCGAGTGGCTCTAATTTTCCGCTAATCAACACCACCGGTAAGTTGGGTAAAGGATAATCTAGACGATCAAATGCACGGTAAAGTCGACGACGTTGCTCCATCAAACGAATATCTCGGTTAATACTGGAAATGTTTACAATATAATCCGAACCATCAAACGCAGGGCGCGAGCCTAAATAAGGTGAGCTCACCACAGGCATTCCCGCAATATACGTCACAATATTATTATCAGCAATTAACGCCGCTGGATAAAACTCGAGTTTTTCAGGATACTTATCCAACGAATGCACTTTAACCGCGGCATCATGCACTCCTGATTTAGGTTTGTAATGCGCGTGCGGTCCGCGCTTTTTACGTTTTTTCTTCGTCGCAGTATCAACTTGCTGTAGAAGCACTGGTGCACTCGCTTGTGTGGCTTCTGCAATAGGAATTGGTTTCGCTTCCTGCTGCAATTGATCGGCCTGTTTTTGAAAATTTTGTTCGTCAGAAGTATCTTTTGCATGCAATTGAAAAGATAGTAATGAAAGAATCAAGCAACTTACAACACTTCGCATCATAGTTCTCACTCCCACTTATTCTTATTAGGGGGGTGATTATAACGATCCTTTTCGTAAAGAACTAGTAAATTATAAAAGTCTATCATATGTCTCGCGTGTCCATGGTCTTATACGCCACTCAATTGTTTTAACCACATCGCCGCAGGATGTACATTGTCTACTGCAAGCGGATCACAATCAATCACTTGATACAGTAGCGTAATCGACCAGTTAAAATTAGCCTCAAGGATGACTGGACCTTGCTGGCTCAAGCAAACATCAAAGGCAACGCTCTTTAGATTCAATAAAGATTGATGTGCTTTAATGCAATGAGACTGTATTTCACGCAACATATTTTTCAATGTTCCGGGTATAAAACGCATGTTATCTTTAATTTCCGGAAATTTCTTCTGAAATACGGGATCAACGTCTAGTGTTTCCCAATGCAAGGGCAGAATGGTGTAAAATTGTTTTTCCTTCTGCCGGGCTGTAGTTTTTCTCAAACTCGGGATTTCAAGCTGCAAATACAGCACCACAGGTGAAGCTGAAGTCTCCTGCCAGGCTGTAATGATGCGAACGGTAGTCATCGCACGATTCGATAATTCTGATTTCAGCTCATCATGATCCTGCACAAAGGGTTGAAGGATGAGTTGTTTATGACGAGCCAATGTGTAAGTCAAGTAACGCTCGATGTCGTGACGCTCGTGTAAGTATTCGCCATGAATAGGTTCCAGCCGATACCGATCTTCTAATTCGTAATAACGTAATAAAAACGCATCCTTGCTTTGCGAACCCTGATTAGGTTTGCAAAAAATAGTTTTCTGTTGAAACAAGAGCGTCATGTCATTTTTAAGTTCACACGTGTCGAAAATCTGGCTCTGAACGGTTGGAATGCCTTTTTTTTGTAATGTTTGTGCAAATCGATGTTTGTCGGCTATCAGGGCAACAGAGGCGCGATATCCCGAAACATGACGATGAAGATAATGATGAAAATAAGGCAATTGATGATCATAAATAAAGTGGAATAGGCATTTTTTTATATCAGGCCTGTACAGCTGGTGCCTGGCATACTGATGAGGAGCTATCGAATAAAGCAGTCCAAACCGGAGCAATTCGCCAAATAACTGCAGTCGCGTTAAACCATACTGCTCCAACTGCTTTACCGTGGATACTCTGGAGAATCGGTAACTGCTCCGCCAGGCACCAAACCCAATCCAGCGGCAAAATCCCACGATTTGAATCAACCAAAGCCAGGGTGTGTTGCAACTTGTAAAAAACAACGCACGATGCAGCGCACCAGGTGGTTCAGGCCTCTTAAATAACCAGGATGCACGATAAATAAATTGAGGTCGCCTGGCATTCATCAAGCGCCTGGCGATACGCACCACCATACGATCTCTGGCCAAGCACAACCCCCGGAAGAATAATATCTAAGCCAGCAAACGTGATTTGTCGTGGAATGGATTGAGCAATACGTGTTTATACTGCGCACATCCGCGCGCAGTATATCATTCAAAATAATTAAGCAACGTTACCTAACCACTTTAAGCCGAAATAAAGACCTTGTAGGCCAAAATCAGCATTCACAACATCAACACCAGTACTTAACAGAGAAGATTGAACGTTGAAGTAGTTAACCCACATCCAACCCAAATCTAAAGTTAAGTCACCTTGTGCCATTGCATAGTCATACTTAATACCTAACTTCGCTTCCAACTCAGGAGCAATCACTGTCTGAGAGTTGCTTCCGAAGTTCGTAAATGACAAGTCAGTTGAAGATAACGCTGAAGATATGTTTGTCTTAGCAGTACCGACCAACACTGCACCAGCACCATTTGCGTAAACACCTAATCCGTTACCCCAATCGTAATTCATATCCGTACCTAAGCGAGGACCAAAACCGTTGAATGTTGGATTGGCTGACATGTTGTTGATATATGTCGTCCCATTTCCCATCGCAATAGACGTAGAGTTTGCAGCACGTACGTACTGAACACCACCGTGGAAACGAATATTTTTATTATCACCAAAGTCAACACGTTGACCAAACTCTAAATTCACAGCATCCCATTTTGGATCAGAAGAAACTGTACCAACAGTGTTAGCTGGTGTCGTTGCAAAAGGGAATACCAATGAACCAGAAATTGTTTTTGATGCAGAACGATTCACATGATACCAGTTAAGATTTGCATCGTTACCCGTATTATAATGATATGAGCCTTCAATCATGAATCCCCAAGCCCAGTTATTGGGATAATTAACAAAATTACCATTCGGATTCTGTGCAACATAGTTATACGCGCCACTCGTTGAAATAGGCTCAAAATACAATGCACGTGCACCGAAATCCCATGCCGTACTTTCACATGGAACAGTCACGTTAACAGCGCTACATACTGGACCCATAGCACCAGCAAAGGCAACGCCACTACTTAAGGCAATAACAGCTACAACAGTTTTTCTTAAATTAAGCATTCTTCTCTCCACTTATTATTTTTACGTCCATCAGCCTAAATTATTTATCACGGGCCGATTATTCAGGTCTCTATTGTTGTTGTCAATATACTTATTCAATATTTTCCTCACCACATCATATTGATTTAGTAAAATGAATGACTCATATTTAAGATATGCCAGAGACAAGGACAAACGTTGAGAAATAGTAAAAGTGGACCACGCTTCTTCAATCACGCTCTAGAAACATTACAACAACTATCGCCTAAAAACATAGACACTGTCCATTTTCGTCATAACGGTCTTCTTGCGTTTAGTGCTCTCATTATTGACTATTTTATGACAGCCCCCTCTCGAAAACTCAATCCATCCGCAGAATTATTACTTGGAAATCTAGATTTATTGAAAGCATATCCCCATTATCCTGTGCCACAGGCCACACCTCAAAACTTCCTCACTTCAGCAAACTATTTACATCAATTATGTTTGGCAGCAACAAACCCGACATTACTTTTATGGCTAACACGCTCTATATCTCTTGCACTCAAACGATTAAGCCTAGAGGAAATAATTCTGAACTATCATGACTATGCCTTTATTTACGGCCCCAATATTGATATTCATCGACTACAATCTCAAGATCCAAATCAATTTAATCGCTATGTGGGTCTCCCATTACGTCGTATTTTAGCGTTTGACTTTATACAAGGTGAGACCTGCGACAATAAAACACTCCCAAGAATATCTTATTCGTCAAAATCTAAAACATCTACCACAGGATTAGTGGCACATTGGGAAAAAGGGAATTGCCTTATAAGCGCTATTGTTGATCGAAGCGAGGCATTTAAACCCATTATGAGCGACGAGCACTGTTCATTTTTATATCGAGAATTACAACATTATAAGCCGGCACTCCCCACCAATCATAAAGCCTCAAGCTCAAAAATTTATTTAGAACGCTACACCATGGCAAAACAACATCTCAGTCACTTACAATTTTCTTTAAGTGACTTGGAAAAATTATACTTTGAGGCGCTTGATACACTGATAGAAGCAGAGCACAATCAGCCGCATCTATTCCCTTCTCTAAACCTCATTCAGTTTGGAGACAAACGCTACTTTAAATCATCTGATGCTGATTTTCCCCATTATCATGCATCAAAGTCATTCAGTACACGTTTATACGAGGAACTACAAGATGCACTGTGTCGACTCATCGCACTAGAAATAATTCCTAACACTGTGTTTCTAAATCAACCCTCTTTGAGCAATGATGGGCAATACAAGACATTTCTTACACAATAATCAGACAATAGCATCATGACATCCATTTAAAAGTCATTATACTAGGGACTAAGGGATGACAAGGATTGTCTGACAGGATGTCGCCCTACTACACATCAAGGTTTTCAACATTCAACGCGTTTGCTTCGATGAATTCTCGTCTGGGCTCAACTTGATCACCCATCAGTGTTGAAAACATCTCATCAGCACCTACGGCATCTTCAATCGTTACTTGCATCATTCGTCTAATCTCTGGATTCATTGTTGTTTCCCATAATTGCTCAGGATTCATTTCTCCAAGACCTTTATATCGTTGAATTGTTTGGCCACGTTTCGCTTCGTCAAGTAACCAACACAACCCTTCCTCAAACGAATTAATCACGAGCGTTTTCTCGCCACGTTGAATTTTTGAACCATCTTCGACGATCGCGGAAATATCCTGCGCAAATTGCGTGAGCTCTTTATAATCTTTAGATAAAAACCACTCGATGCCAAGCGTGACCAATGAGCTTACTGCGTGCTTCACAACATGAACATGAATAGAGCAATGATGCGGTGGCTCTTGAAAAATCGCCTCTGCGTGAAAAGACTGCGTCGTATTTGTAATATGAGCTAACACCACCTCCAACTGCGCTACCCACTGTTCAACCATCGCTTGATTTGAAAAATCAGCTTGCGTCAGCACAGGCAAATTCATCATGGCCTTTAACACCTCAGGATGATAACGTCGTTTATGACGCGCTATGATTTTCTCAATCTTACGATACTGTGAAACTAAGCGTCCCAACGCCTCACCACTGATGGCAGGCCCCGTTGCCGTTGGGTAAAATAATGCACCGGTTAATGCTGTTTGGATAAGCAGCGCATATAAAGCATCATCGTCTTTGACATATTGCTCTTGTTTGCCTTGCTTTACCCGGTACAAAGGCGGTTGTGCAATATAAATATAACCTCTCTCTATTAATTCTGGCATTTGTCGATAGAAGAATGTTAATAAGAGTGTTCGAATATGCGAACCATCAACATCAGCATCCGTCATGATGATGATGCGGTGATAACGAACCTTGTCTGGATTATATTCGTCTGCACCAATCCCACATCCTAAGGCCGTGATCAATGTTCCCACCTCTTGAGAAGAAAGCATTTTATCAAAACGTGCACGCTCAACATTTAGGATCTTTCCCTTTAAAGGGAGGATCGCTTGAAATTTACGATCTCGACCTTGTTTTGCCGAACCTCCCGCTGAATCACCCTCAACGATATAAAGCTCTGACAATGCGGGATCTTTTTCCTGACAATCTGCAAGCTTCCCAGGAAGCCCTGCGATGTCTAACGCACCTTTACGTCTTGTCATATCACGTGCACGGCGTGCAGCCTCACGCGCTCTCGCAGCTTCAATGGTTTTATTGACAATAATTTTTGAAAATGCTGGGTTTTCAAGCAAAAAGTCGTTAAATTTCTCAGACACAAGTGATTCCACCACCGCCTTGACTTCTGATGACACCAGCTTATCTTTTGTTTGTGAGGAAAACTTTGGGTCATGAACTTTGACTGAAAGCACCGCAGTTAATCCTTCGCGCGCGTCATCTCCGATGACATCCACCTTCGCTTTTTTAGCAAAACCTTCATTTTCAATGTAGTTATTCAACGTTCGGGTCAACCCTGCGCGAAACCCGGCTAAATGCGTTCCGCCATCTCGCTGAGGAATATTATTAGTGAAACAAAACAAGTTTTCTTGATACGTTTCATTCCACTGCATGGACAATTCGACTGCAATATTATCTTTTTCAGCCAACATGGAAAAAATTCCAGACATGATGGGATTTTTATTGCGATTAATGTGCTCAACAAAAGCTTTTAGACCACCATCGTAACAAAACGTATCTTTTTTATCCGATCGCTCATCTAGTAAATTAATACACACGCCCGAATTCAAAAAAGAAAGCTCACGCAAACGTCTTGCTAAAATTTCATAATTAAATTCAATATTTGTAAACGTCGCGGGGCTCGGCTTAAACCATACTGTAGTCCCAGTATGTGAAGACTCCCCTGTAACCGCCAAAGGCGCATCAGGAACACCATGCCGGTAATGCTGCTCATAACGTTTTTGATTCCTGAAAATTGTTAGATGTAAGCCTTCAGACAAAGCATTCACCACAGAAACACCAACACCATGCAAGCCACCCGAAACCTTATAAGAATTATCGTCAAATTTTCCACCTGCGTGCAAAATCGTCATAATCACTTCTGCGGCAGAACGTCCCTCTTCTTTATGAATATCAACAGGGATACCACGACCATCGTCTGAAACAGTAATCGATTCGTCTGGGTGAATCGTGACTTGAATTTGCTTGCAGTGTCCAGCCAAGGCTTCATCGATTGCGTTATCAACAACCTCAAACACCATATGATGTAAACCGGTGCCGTCATCCGTATCCCCAATGTACATGCCTGGACGTTTTCTTACAGCATCAAGTCCTTTGAGTACTTTAATATTGGATGAATCATACGTGTTCGTATCAGCAGACATGGAAAATCCTCATTTTCAGTATTGAGGCTATTATATACCAAAGAAAGGTTGAATTCTCCTATAACAAGACACTCAAATGACATTTAGAGAGCGCCCTTAAAAAGCGCGATCTTCCAGCTGGACTGTGGACAAGCGGTTGCTCCAATATTCCTTTTTAACAATCCCGCATAACGCCTTGATCCATTGAAAAAAAAGAAGCCTGTGTTTGACCTAAATTCGCATAAAATACATCGGGTTGAGGGCATGTAAAAAAGAACTGCCCATCCACGGTGTCCATGTATGCTAAAAAACGCTGCATATGCATTGCATCAAGCTCGGAAAAAACGTCATCAAATAAATAAATACATCGTTTAGATACAACGTGCGCTTGAGAAAGCTTCAGCGCTAACAAAATCATTTTTTGTTGACCGCGAGACAATGACTGTTTAACCTTCAACGAGGTCGTACTAAGCACAAGGTCTGCCTGATGTGCTCCGGAATGTGTGTATTTCTGCATCATATCGGCCTGAAATTGCTCCTCCAAAATATCAACCAGCCGCTTCCCCGTATTTTTTTTATCCCAACCTTTTTCGTAATGAATTGAGCACTGTTGTGAAGTCATTTGCACAAGTGTTTCATTAAATATCGCAAACCACATCGTGCAAAATGCTTGACGTTGCACATGTAACGCCTCACTTAACTCTTCCAGTAAATTATCCGAGGGGTTAAAATGCTGCCGTGACGCCTGTTGACGCAGTAAACTATTTCGTTGCTTTAAGACACGACGATACTCTTTCCAGAGTGAAGCATACTCATGTTTCACGTGAAACAATCCCCAGTCTAGGACCGTGCGCCGAACGGCAGGTCCCGCATCAATGATAGCGAATATATCTTGATAAAACAGCTGACAGGGAAGTAGCTGTGCTAGCTCACTGCGCTTCAAGCAAGGTTTTTGATTAATCCACGCCTTCATTCCCGCCTTGGTCTTTTTAATGCCGACCGTATTTTCAGTCGTCGTTCTTGCAAAAATGGTCAACGCTTCTTCACCATGGCTGACCAATGCATTAATATCGCACGTACGAAAAGAACGCCCTGTGCTTATCATGCTAAACGCCTCTAATAAAGATGTTTTGCCACTCCCATTTTCGCCAAAAATAACATTCCATCTGACATGAGGACGTAACCGAAGTGCCGTGATAATTCGAAGCGTATGGATGTCGAGCTGTGTAATGCTCATAACTTCATTGGCATAATGATATATTTATAACTCTCATCCGTTGGTAAAGTCACAAGGATACTACTACTAGCATCAGAAAAGGATAATTGTATCGCTGTTTCACTCAAGCAATTCAGCACATCTAAAAGATAATGTGCATTTAAGCCTATTCTAATTTCACCACCTTCTGTTTTACCCTCAATAGACTCAATGGCTTCTTCTTTTTCTTGATTGTTTGCGACCAAGGTCACTAGCCCTTCTTGCACATGCAGTAATACAGCGCGAGATTTTTCATGCGCCAAAATAATAATCCGATTCAACGCACGCTTTAATTGCTCGGTATCTAAAGTGACATGAATAAGTTGTTGATAAGGAATCGCTTTGGCATATACTGGAAATCTTGACGCCACAAGCTTTGAAATAAACGTAAACTGCTTCGTTACTAAGCGGAAATAATTTTTCCCCGCTGAAAGCACAATATGCGCTTCATCGAGAGGTGCTATCAAACGCAACATTTCTGCAATGGCACGCCTTGGGATAAGGACACGACGCTGTTGATTATCCAGTGACAAAGGCAATTTCGCAATCGCCATACGATGACCATCGGTACCCACAGCGGTTACACCAGAAACATCAATATCTAACAGCAAGCAATTCAAAAACACACGCACATCTTGTTGCGACACAGCAAAATACGTCGTTTGCAACAACTTAGTAAAAAAAGCGGTAGGCAGTGACAGTTCAAATTCACTCTGTTCATCTTTTGTTCTTGGAAAACCATGCGCAGGAAGTGTCGCCACTTTAAATAAACTCCGGCCCTCACGAATCAATACGCCGGCGTCATCCACTTTTATCATGGGATTTGTTTGATCATCCAACGAACGAATAATGTCTACAAATTTTTTTCCAGGAACGGCAACCTCACCATCAAGCTGCGTTGTAGAGCAAGAGACTCTCGCAGAAATCTCCAACTCAAGATCTGTCGCTGTGAGTGTTAAAACGTTTTCTTTTAAAGAAAGCAAAATATGAGATAACAAAGGATTAGTAATCTTTTTCCCTACCGCACCAAAAACAATCAATAGGGGGGCAAGAATGTCTTGCTTTAGCACGGATAGTTCAAACATGATATAATCCTCTTCTTAAGATGAGAGAATACGCATCAAATTTTTATAATCTTCTGCAAACTCACCATCTTCTAAAATCAACTCTTTAACTTTTCGACAGGCGTGAATCACTGTGGTATGGTCTCTACCACCAAAATGATCACCAATCTCAGGAAGGCTATGATTCGTCAGCTCTTTCGCAAGCGCCATCGCCATTTGACGAGGACGAGCAATAGAGCGACTTCGTCTTTTGGACACGATATCAGCAACTTTCACTTTATAATACTCTGCGACTGTTCTCAAAATATTATCTAAAGTCACTAACTTATCTTGTAACGCCAACAGATCGCGCAACGCATCGTTCACGAATTCTATTGTTATCAACTTACCTGTAAAATGTGCATTGGCAATGACTCGACGTAAAGCGCCTTCAAGCTCTCGAACATTCGAGCGTATCCTTTTTGCAATAAAAAAAGCAACCTCATAAGGCAAATCAATATTAGACGCTTGCGCCTTACTCATCAGAATCGCAACACGCGTTTCAAGTTCAGGTGGTTCAACAGCAACGGTCAATCCCCAGCCAAAGCGTGACTTAAGACGCTCCTCAACACCTTCAATTTCTTTGGGATACCTATCACTTGTCAAAATAATTTGCTGCTGACCCTCCAACAAAGCATTAAACGTATGGAAAAATTCTTCTTGTGAGCGATCTTTTCCCGCAAAAAACTGAATATCATCAATCAACAAAGCATTTAGCGATCGATAGAATCGCTTAAATTCATTGATGGTATTTGTTTGCAATGCTTTAACCATATCGGCCACAAATCTCTCAGAATGCAAATATAAAACCTTCGCGTTGGGATTGTTTTTAATGATCATATTCCCAACAGCATGCATTAAATGCGTTTTTCCTAAACCAACACCGCCGTAAATAAAAAGCGGGTTATACGCCTCTCCTGGTTTTTCTGCCACTTGCAAGGCCGCAGCGCGGGATAGTTGATTCGATTTGCCTTCAACAAACGTATCAAAATCAAATTTAACATTTAAAAATGTGTTTTTATAAGGATCTGCCATCTTTATTGCTTCGGGCGTTTCTTGCGTCGCGACCACAGATTTTATGCGCTCAGCCACTGGCAGAACAGTGCCTTTACTGCCTATTTCTATTTGTACAATATCGACGCCACCATCACCAAACTGTTCTACC
>JAHFRX010000186.1 GCA_023266075.1 Legionellaceae bacterium
TGCCATTGCTGAGGGATGTACCATTATTCGTGGTTTCTTACCTGGAGAAGATTGTCTAGCGACGATGCGTATCTTTAGGTCGCTAGGTGTTCAGATAAATCAAATAGAAGAGACGACACTTTCTATCGAAGGTGTTGGATTACGAGGATTGAAGCCACCGACACAAGCACTTGATTGTGGTAACTCTGGCACGACGATGCGTCTTTTAATGGGATTATTGGCAGCACAACCGTTTGACAGCGTGTTAATAGGAGATGAGAGTTTACAAAAACGACCCATGCAACGTGTCAGTTTGCCGCTCAATCAAATGGGGGCTCATATGACGACGCAGGATGGACATGCGCCAATTGACATCCAGAAAAACGCTCATCTTATGGGCATCACTTATACGTTACCGGTTGCAAGTGCCCAATTGAAGTCGGCCTTGTTTTTAGCGGGTTTGTATTGCATCTCACCCTTATTCATACAAGAGCCCGTGATCACACGAGATCATACGGAACGACTATTTACTTTATTTGGCTACCCACTGCTTACCACGGAGCAGCGTCAACACACGTTGCTGCCCGGTGCTCGTTTTAAGGGGACACGTGTCGATGTGCCGGGAGACCTATCTTCTGCGGCTTTTTTTATTGTTGCAGCGACCTTGATTGAGTCTTCAGATCTTCTCATTCAGTGTGTGGGGGTTAATCCCACGCGAATGGGTATTATTCATATTTTAAAAGCGATGGGAGCCGATATTGAAATCACCAAGATGCGTCTTTTCAGTGGTGAGGTTGTGGCAGATATTCGAGTGAAATACGCGACGCTTTGTGGGGTAACGATTCCAGAGTCGTGGGTTTCTTTGGCAATAGATGAGTTTCCTATTATTTTTATTGCTGCTGCAATGGCACGTGGCACAACGAAGATATTGGGTGTGAGAGAGCTGCGTTATAAAGAAAGCGATAGGATAAATGGGATGATAACGGGGTTAAATGCACTGGGCATCTGTGCCGTTGCAACAGCGGATAGTGTTGTGATTAAAGGTGGCCAGATTCAAGGAGGTGAAGTATCTTCGTTGGGGGATCATCGACTTGCCATGGCTTTTGTGATTGCAGGTAGCGTTGCGAGAGCACCGGTGACAGTGTTAGACTGTCAGTCCATATCAACTTCCTTTCCTTCATTTATGTCTATTGCAACACGATTTCGATTACCCCTTGCGGTGAGCCATGCATAACGTGATCACATTAGATGGTCCGAGTGGTACAGGTAAAGGGACGTTATGTCATTTGTTGGCGGTTCATTTGGGTTGGCATTTTTTGGATAGTGGTGCAATTTATCGTGTGTTTGCGCTAGCGGTAGAAGAAAATAATATTGATGAGCATGATCGAGCAGCGCTGATTCAACTTGCAAAAATGCTTCAGTTAACATTTCAGGGCAATGATATTTTATTGAATGGCATACCCGTGCAAGAGATCATTCGTACCCAGCATTGTGGTCAAAAAGCATCTCGTCTTGCGGCAATACCAGAGGTGCGAGAGGCTTTATTGATGCGTCAACGTGCCTTTGCAAAACCACCCGGCTTGGTAACGGATGGTCGAGATATGGGGACGGTTGTTTTTCCAGAAGCGCCACTGAAGATCTATCTCTACGCAACACATGAGTCGCGTGCGAAACGACGTTATTTACAGTTGAAAAATAGCGGGAAAGATGATACCCTCGCACAAGTCATTGAAGAGCTGGCTGAACGTGATGCACGTGATATGGCTAGAAGCCATGCACCATTAGCACCTGCACACGATGCTATTGCGATTGATACCACGACGTTGTCCATCGAAGAGGTCTTTCATCAGGTGTTGCAATTGGCTATTCATCGAGGGCTTGGGGAAAAGTAAGTGAGCTACTTTCTTTTCGTTTTTTTACTAACTTGAGTTAACTAACATGTCTGAAAGTTTTAAAGAATTATTTGAAAAGAGCATTATCAACGCGCAGTTTTATCCGGGTGCGATTATCAACGCAAAAGTGATTGATGTGGATGATGACTACGTAACGTTAAATGCTGGATTAAAATCAGAAGGCATTATTTCAATTGATGAGTTTCGTGATAAAAATGGCGCGTTAGAAGTCAATGTTGGTGATGTGGTCGAAGTAGCATTGGATGCGGTTGAAGATGGTTATGGTGAAACAATTCTGTCGCGTGAAAAAGCGAAAAGACAAGAAGCGTGGCGTAAATTATCGAAGTCTCATGAAAATAATGAGACTGTGATTGGTTTAATTTCTGGTAAAGTCAAAGGTGGTTTTACAGTCGAAATTGGATCTATTCGTGCTTTCTTACCAGGCTCTCTTGTGGATGTCAGACCTGTGCGTGATCCCTCTTATCTTGAAGGGAAAGAATTAGAATTTAAAGTGATTAAAATGGACCTGAAACGCAATAATATCGTCGTTTCTCGTCGTGCAGTCGTTGAAGAAGAGAGTAGTGCAGACCGACAAGCCTTGCTTGAATCTTTGCATGATGGTCAGATATTGGATGGTGTTGTGAAGAACCTGACTGACTATGGCGCGTTTATTGATTTAGGTGGTATTGATGGCTTGCTACATATCACTGATATTTCTTGGAAGCGTGTGAAACATCCAAGTGAAGTGCTGACGGTAGGCCAAGATGTAAAAGTAAAAGTTCTCAGTTTTGATCATGAGCGTAATCGTGTTTCTTTAGGCATGAAACAATTAGGCAATGATCCTTGGGTAGATTTGGTTGAGCGTTATCCGGTTGGCAAAAAATTAGAAGGTAAAGTTACAAATATTACCGATTATGGCTGCTTCGTTGAAATTGAAGAAGGTGTTGAAGGCCTCGTTCATATGTCCGAAATGGATTGGACAAACAAAAATGTTCACCCCAGTAAAGTCGTGAGTTTAGGTGATGTTGTGGGTGTGATGGTACTTGAGATTGATCAAGTGCGTCGTAGAATTTCATTAGGTATGAAGCAGTGTCAGGGCAATCCATGGCAAACATTTGCTGAAGCGCATGCTAAAGGGCAAAAAGTGACGGGTAAAATTCGTTCTATTACCGACTTTGGTATCTTCATTGGTTTAGATGGCGAGATTGATGGTCTTGTTCACTTGTCGGATATTTCTTGGACTGTTCCAGGAGAAGAAGCGGTGAAGCAGTTCAAGAAAGGTCAAGAGCTTGAGACAG
>JAHFRX010000044.1 GCA_023266075.1 Legionellaceae bacterium
ACAAAAGCAACGTACAATTTCTGATAATAGTGCCGCTTTGTTTTTAAGTACGAAGGAGGGAGACGTCGCCCAAGCCTATCGTATTGTTGCAACAACACGAAGCGATGACGTGCAGTATGATTTATTTGCAAAATCATCTCGAACTGATTTTAAGCATGTGATCTTCCAATTTCACCATCAGCAATTAACTCATCTTGAGCTTTTTGACACGTTAGGTCAACGAACGCAAGTGACGTTTAATCATATCGAAGTCAACACGCCCTTAAAATCGAGTTTATTTACGTTTGTCCCTCCCAAAGGCGTCGATGTGGTGAATGAGCCAGGAGATGACCGTGCTTAAAATGCTACATCGTTACTCACGACACTCCGCTCGATATTTGTGGCGAATGAGTGTTGTCGGTATTATTATCGCGGCGTTTCTTCTCACATTCTTTAGAGCAATGACCCCCTGGTTAAATACGCATAAAACTGAAGTGGAGCTGCAACTTTCCTCTCTTTTAGGGGAGAAAGTGACGATTCATCATATGGAGACCAGTTGGTACTGGTTTCAGCCGATTTTAAAACTCAATCATGTTTTGGTCTCAGAAAATGATACACCTTTGCTCCAATTAAATCAGTTATTGGTGGGTGTGAATTTATGGCAATCACTTTTTCACTGGCAAATTCAGCCAGGGTTAATGTTGATTGACGATGTGCAATTAACCTTGAGGCAAACAGAAACGGGTTGGCAGATTGATGGGTTAAGACAGGGCGATCAGTTATCGAGCATGACGCCGACCTCGTATTGGCCACTTTTGCGTTGGTTGATGTTGCAGGAAAAAATCAAAATTAAACATGTGTCAGGTGAGATTTATTTGAAAGATGGGACGTTGATTCCGATTGATTCATTGATGATTAAAGCGGCACATCGTCGAGGTCGCTATCGTATCAATGGTAAAGTCCGTTTAGGTCATGCCGCGTCTCTTACAGAATTTAACGTCAAGGGTGATATGACGTATACAGCAAATCGTATGGAAACAGTAGATGGTGAGCTTTTTCTATCTGCTGAACATGTCGATGTTGATGCGTGGAAAGTTTTACTGACACATTTTCCATATCAATTGATACATGGCCAAGTAGATACTAAGGTTTGGGTAAAATTAGAGAGTGGACGCGTTGAACAAGTACAGTCTACGCTAAAATTGCATGAGCTTGAGTGGATTAAAACACAAGATAATTCACATGGTACGTTGGAATATATGGATGCAAATCTTGCTTGGCATCCGACTGACTTAGGCTGGGTACTGAGTGCGGATCATGTTTTTTTATCGTTACATGAAAAATCTTGGCCTGAAAATGCGCTGATGTTAGAGTATCAATCAGAAAATCAGAGTTATCGCTTATTTATTGAAAAATTACATCTGGATACGAAATTACTGACGGTATTGGATATTGCCGCGCTCTATCCTTTGATAACGCTGAAAGTGAATGGTGATTTACGTGACACACAAGTGGGTTTTTTGGACGGGAAATTCAATTTTTTGTTATCCAGATTTTCTAAATTATCGTGGCAAAGTAAAGAGGGCGTCCCTGCCGTTCAAAACCTCTCCGGCGCGCTTTATTGGGAACCAACAGAAGGGCGTCTAGAGTTGGATGGTGAAAATACGCGTGTTCAAATTGCAAGACAAACCCCACTTGAATTTCAAACGGTGAACGTATCTTTAGATTGGAAACAGCGCAATGACACTTGGCGATTTAGCTTAGATCGCCTTATTCTTTCGCACCCCAATTTATTATTTAGCGCGCGTGGTCTTTGGGATGGGTACAGCCAACAATCTTTAGGGAATGTGCAGGCGACAGCGGAATTTTCTTCTAAAGAAGCACAGATGTGGCTATCTTATTTACCCGAAGCGTATTTAAAACCAAAATTAGCGGCTTGGCTAAAAAATGATATTAAACGTATCGGGGAAGCGAATGGACGCATTTTGCTGAATGGTCCGTTGAGTGATTTTCCATTTGATACGTCACCCGGTAATTTTTCTGTGGCCACATCACTTGAAAAAGTTGATCTTATTTTTCATGAAGATTGGCCCAAAGTGACAGAGATTGATGCATATCTTACCGTTGATAAAAGAGTACTGAATGCTGATATCACTAAAGCAAATTTGGCAACAAATGTCCCTGTCAAAAAACTTAATATTCATGTGTCTGAATTGGGGCTAGGTCAGGAGACATTGTTGATTCATGGCGATGTGGATGCACTGGCAAATCACATGCTACAGTATCTCTTACAGTCGCCATTACAAAAAAAACTACGAAAATTAGCGGTATTGTCTGTTGAAGATAAGCTTGATCTTGATTTGGCACTTGCGATTCCACTGTATGACAACAATACGATATCTGTGCATGGATCATTGTTGTTTGATAGTAACGATCTCACCGTGAATCTTGCTTTAGTACCCATCGCGTTGAAACGCGTGTTGGGAACATTATTTTTTGACGAGCATGGGGTTTCTCAAAGTTTGCTCCAAGCGAGTGTTTTAGATGAGATTGTTCGACTGCAACTTCAAACCGTTGATACGCCTAAACCGTCCACCACAATACAATTGTCGAGTGATTTTAATGTCGCGTCATTACGCCAACAATTGGGTATGCCGCTATTACAATTGATGCGAGGCCATATCCCTATTGATGGATTGATTACATTGGTTGATGATCCGAAATTGTGGGATAGCATCGAAGTCAGCAGTACTTTACAAGATGTTGCGATTGATTTGCCATCTCCTTTTGATAAAAAAGAGACGCTTGCTGTGCCAATGACGGTCAAGGCTGATTTTAATTTTGAGCAAGGGATTCATTTGAAAACGTGTTGGGCCGATCGGTTAAATAGCGATGTTTGGTTTCATGGTAAAAATAAGCAGTTTAGTCCCGCGCGTGGTTTAGTTTGTTTTAACTGTGATGGCGCAAAGGCGAGCTTATCATCCGGTGTGATTTTAGAGGGGGCGTTTCACACACTTGACTGGCCAGAGTGGCAAAAAGTGATGGATACGTTAAACGCGCATCATACGACTGGGATGAATTTTCAGATGTTTCAGTCGATTCATCTCACAATAGATTCTTTGGCGATGCTCGGTCAGACGTATCAACGGTTAGTTTTTGTGATGAGCCAATCAAAAGATTTATGGCATGTTTTAGTGAGGCAACAAGATGGCGTTTTAGCTGATTTAAGCTATCAATCGTCAATAAACACGCTATCTGGAGTAGTGAAAAAGCTAATTTACACATCCACTAAAGAAGAGAGAAAAGAGAAAAAAACGCCACTTTCTCCGAGTCAAATTCCTAATCTTTCACTTGAGGTTGAGTCATTGTACTGGGACAAAAAGCCTTTAGGTCACCTGACATTAAAGGGTAATCGTGAGAAGAATGATTGGCGTTTAACAGAAGCAAAACTTCAAGCGCAACCTTATGTGTTAACGATTAACGGCGTTTGGTTGAAGCAAGACCGCATGGATAAAACAGAGATAAATGCCACACTCACTATACATGATTTAACAGCACTTTTGGGAATATGGGATGTTCCTGCGGTGATGATGTCGAAAGACGGCACATTAATGCTACACGGTGGATGGCCTGGTGACTTTCGCGAGTTTTCGCTCAGTCGTGTTTCAGGCCAAGTGTCTTTGATGTTTAAAAACGGTCGTATTACACATTTTGATCCTGAAACAGAAAAAAAACTAGGATTAGGAAAGTTACTCAGCATTTTGAGTTTGCAAACGATTCCACGTCGATTAAAACTTGATTTTAGCGATCTGGCGTATGATGGTTATAGTTTTGACCAGTTTGAAGGTCAATTCATACTTAAAAATGGGGTGATGAGTACTGAGAATAGCATCATGGATGGCCCTGTTGCTTTGGTCACGATGAGGGGGCATTTAGATTTAGATAAACGGTTATATGATCTTGATTTACATGTTTCACCGCATGTGACGGCAAGTCTTCCTGTCGTTGCAACGATTGCAGGTGGGCCTATAGCGGGTATAGCGACGTGGGCTGCAAGCAAGATTATTAACGAAGGCGTGGATAAAGTCACGGGTTATACGTATACGATCACAGGCCCCTGGCTTGAGCCTGTGGTACAACAGGCACATATCTATCGCAAAAAGCCAAAGCCATGAGTATGATTGATGAGTACGGTGAAGGACGCCGTGTGTCTTTTTTATTCCGTTATCGAGAGGAAATTTTTTAGAATAGAAACAGTATACAGTGGTAAATTTATAAAATTTTCTTGATGATCAAAATTTCGTGGGGAGAGGCGTATTGCTTTTTTAGGTTGATATTTTTCTTGAAAGACGGTGAGGCTTTTTTTATGCTTTGTAAAACCACTTTTTACCTCAAGTGGAAAAATACGCCCTAAGTGTTCAATAATGAAATCAATTTCCGCTTGATTTCCACTTCTCCAATAATGCAACTGCTCACCAAATAATGGCTTAATTTCTTTTGCACAATAATTTTCTATTAACGCACCTTTATATTCGGTGTAGAGTGAGTCTTTTTGTGTAATCAATTGTGCCGAGGTATTCAAGCGGGCGCCCAGCAATCCTGTATCTAAATAATAAAGTTTAAAATTATTTGAATGCGTATATGCTTCTAAAGGAGGCGTTGCATGTGTTGTATCATAAGCTAAATAAATTAAACCTGCTTTTCTTAACCATTCAATAGCAAGCTCATAACGTGCGTATCGAGCACCTGTTTTAATATCGCTGAATTTAAATTTTTTGTTTTCTTTCGCCAATTGCGAAGGGATGGCCTGCCAAATTTGAGATATTTTTAATGATTCATCAGGCGTTGAATATTTCGAAAAATCATTGGCGTATGCATTTTGAATATTTTTTTGAATGGTTCGAACTTTTTGAATATCTTGATCAGTACGATAACTATCAACGGCCTCTGGCATTCCACCGATAAAAAGAAAAATTCGAAAATAATGCATTAATTTCTCATGAATTGCTTCGGGCAGTGGTTTCAGATCACTTTTTTCTTCGAGCAAGACGCTGAGCATGTTTTCACCAATAGCATACAAATATTCAATGAAATTTAGCGGATAGAGCTGAAGAAAATTTACTTTTCCAACGGGGAATGCAGAATCTTGTCCAATACTAACACCCAATAACGATCCTGCGGCGATCAAGTGATATTCATTAGCTTGCTCATTAAAATACTTTAAGCTGGTGAGTGCGCGTGGGGCACTTTGGACCTCATCAAAAACAATGAGCGTATGCTCAGCAGTGATTTTTTTATTCATATAAAAAGAAAGCTGCTCAATCAAGTGAGCGGCACTCAATTGCCCATCAAATAAGGTCGCTAGTGCAGGATCTTCTTCAAAATTACAGTAAACTAAGTGCTGATAAGCTTTTTTGGCAAATTGCTGTATCAGATAAGTTTTACCTACTTGTCTTGCGCCCTCAAACACTAATGGTTTGCGATCAGCGGCATTTTTCCACTGGATAAGTGATTTCAATTGGTTTCTGATCACAAATTCATACCTTAAAGTGTCAATCAAGTACAAATAAACATATCAAAAAATGACATTGAAAGCAATTTCATAGACAAGTCGCATACAAGCTATTCCGTTTTTCTTCGACAAATGCTGTCTGCCAAATAACCAATTGCACCGGCGTAGTAAATTGAATTATTGTAGCGCAAAATCATTTTATAGTTAGGATACGCTAAAAATACAGGCCCGCCATTGGGTTGAATGATACTTGCAGATAAGTCAGGATAAGGAAGTGGCTGATTATCTTCGGTGCGAACACCGAGCGCGCTCCACTCGCTCACGAGCTTCACCGTTGTTTTGCCTTGAAGACGCTGATCGAAATGAGCCGGTAGCTTCACAAAAACCGCCCAGGGTTCATCTTTCTGCCATCCATTTTTTTTCATGTAATTAGCAATAGAAGCCAAGGCATCAGGAATCGAATCCCAAATATCTTTATGCCCATCACCATCGTAGTCGACCGCATACTCGACCCAGCTTGAAGGCAGGAATTGTGGATGCCCTGATGCTCCGGCCCACTCACCTTTGAAGTGCAGAAGTGTGACATGACCATCATTTAGAATATGCAGTGCTATAAATAACTGTTTTCTGAAAAACTCCGGACGATTCGAATCGTAGGCCAATGTAGCGAGCGATTGAATGACCGGGAATGTGCCCATGTAGCTACCATAACTGGTTTCTAATCCCCAAAAAGCTAAGACGAAGCATGGGTCAACGCCAAAATCTTTGCTGATAGATTGAAGTAGCGCTTGATGTGACGTGTATTTTTTTCGTCCGATGGCAATGCGATAACTGTCCACGCGTGAATTACGATATTTGTAATAGCTGAGTCGGTGCTCGGGTTGTGAGCGTAGTAGCCCTTTGATATGTCGATTGGGTTCATGGATATTATTAAATGCACTGTTCAGAACTTCGGGTGAGATGCCTTCTTTGAGCGCTTCTTTGCGAACGTCTGCCACCCAAGCATTCCAGCTTTGAGTGGGGGCGCTTTGTGCTGTATCAATGAACAACCAACAACAGCTGATGAGTATCAGAACGTTTCGCATGTGTATTGCCTTTCTCAAATGAATCTTAGTATGGTATCACAATCGTAAAGAAACCACAGGGTCTAATTTAGCTGCGCGATGGGCTGGATAAAATCCAAAAAATATACCTGTTGCGACAGAGACAAAAAAACCAATCCACACAGGAAACCAATAGAAGGTATAAGACCAATGATTAAAATATGCAATGACCCATGTAATAATGATACCCATTAAAATCCCAACGACGCCTCCTGTGAGTGATAAAAAAAGGGCTTCAGTTAAAAATAAGAGCTGGATATGATGACGTGTTGCACCCAATGCTTTTCGAATGCCAATTTCTTGTTTTCGTTCACCAACGGATACTAACATCACATTCATAATCCCGACACCACCGACGAGAAGAGCAATACTGCCAATTGTTGCAAGGAGCAAGGTAAAAATTCGGCCTTGTTTTTCCATACCTTCAATGATTTGTTTTGCACTACGAATAAAAACGCCTAATTTCGGTGCTTGCTTTCGTATGACGCGTTTGACATCATGAATGGCAGGATCTACGGGTACATTTGGATTTAAACGCAAAATAGCACTATTGATTTTGAGAGAGGGATTGATAAATTGGATGCCTGTCAGTGGAATGATAATCGCTTGATTGATGTCTTCGTTGAAAAATGCATTTTCTTTCCAAGGTTTGGCGATACCAACGATGGTGTAGAGCATATTTCCTATTTGGAGTTGCCTGCCCAACGGATTTTCAAACGTCACGTGTTGTAGTTGTGAGGCAAGTTTGTGCCCAATGGTACAGTGATGCTCGTAAGACTCAAGTGCTGAAACAAAGTGTCCTGAGCGCATACGAATGTGCATAATGCGTGCGAGTGATTCGTCAGCACCGATGATGGGGCTTGTGATGGCGTGCCCATCGTAACTTACGGATTGATAGAAACTACTGTAAGGTGCTATGTCTATCACCGAGGGGATGAGCGCCGGGAACTGTTGCCATGTCGAAAGCGGGATTTCTGATTTTTGGTTGGCGCTCTGACCCGCTCGTTCGCCTTGCTGAAAAAGATAAATGCCAAGTAAATCGGTATCCATCGCTTTAAATTGTTGCAATGCAGATTCTGTTGCTAATTTGCCTGAACTGATTAAAGCGACAATTGCGCCAGTGCCGACTAAAATCCCAATCATCGCCAAAAAAGCGCGTAGTTTTGCAGTAATAAAGTATAAAAATGCTTGTTGTAGATAGCCTGTCCAAGTCATGTTCGGTTATCCATGATGATTTCTCCATCTTGGATAACAATTTTTCTCATACACTGCGCTGCAACGTGCTCTTCATGTGTAATGAGAATAATTGTTCGCCCTTCTTTGTTTAAAGACTTAAAGAGATCCATAATTTCTTGACTGGTTTTAGAATCTAAAGCGCCTGTAGGCTCATCCGCCAAGATGACATCTGGTTGGCCAATCAATGCTCGCGCAATCGCAATACGTTGTTGTTGCCCACCAGAGAGCTGCGTTGGTCGGCGTTTTGCAAAGTGCTTCATTTGTACATGCGAGAGCGCGTCGAGCGCTATCGCTTCACTTTCCTCGGGTGTTAAGCCACGATATAGCATGGGTAATGCGACGTTCTGAAGTGCGGTTAATCGTGCTAGCAAATGAAATTGTTGAAACACAAAACCAATATGTTGATTTCGTAAATGCGCAAGGTCATCATCATTGACTAACGTCATTTTTCGGTCATGCAACCAATATTCACCGGTATAATTGTGATCGAGTAGGCCAATAATGCTCATTAAAGTGGATTTTCCTGAACCGGACTGTCCAAGGATCGCCAGCATATCACCGGCCGTGATATTCAAAGAGAGTTGCTTAATAACAGGAACAGCCGTTTGATGAACGTAATACGATTTATTGATGTTGATGAGACGAATGATGGAGGCCGGGGTGTCATTCTTCATATTGAATTGTCTCACCTGCGCGTAATCCTGATTCAATCACGACACTTTCTCCCTCAACAGCCCCCGTTGTGACCGCTCTCAGTTCAGGTTTTTCTTTTGCGTTGAGTATGGTGAGTGTCGTGATATTTTTATTTTGTTTCAGTGATTTTATCGGAACTAAGAGTTTATCCTGACTTTTGATATGAAGATCAATGGAGGCACTCATGCCAACCTTAATGATTTTTTGAGCTTGCTCATCGAGATGCTTAATTTCAACAATGGCGGTGAACGAAGGGAGTAAGCCATTATTTTTACTGGATGCTTGCGCGTTAATTGCCACTAATTTTCCTAAAAAAGTGTGTTTACCAAAAGCGATACCGCGTACGGTTACGGGCATTCCTGGTTGAATGACATTCATATCAATTTCTGGGATATCAATATCAATACGAATACCGCGCATATCACCAATGAGTGCTAAAACTTGGCCTGATTTTACAGTGGAACCGACGGTGAGTTGTGCTTGTTTGTCATTTTCAGATTTTGGTGGGTAAAGTAAGATGCCGCGACGGGGCGCTTTTAACTGTACTAAATTGTGTTTACTCATGAGCGCAAGATGCACTTTATCAAACTCAGAAAGACTTAAGCCAGCAAGTTCATCATCGGCACTTGAGTTTTCTCCCATTTTTTCAAGTAACTCTGTGACTTTACGCGTAGACTGCATGAGCGTGACGCGCTCTGTATTTAGACTGGATTTCTCACTGAGATAATTATTCTTAGATAAGAGCCCTGAGTTCCATAAATCCTCTGTGCCGGAAAATTTAGTTTTCGCCATGGTGTAACTGTCTTTTGCTTTGAGATATTCAGTCACTGTATCGTGATAAAGCTTTTGTAATTCGGGAGAGTTCAGTGTAAATACGACCATATTTTTAGAAACCCATTGACCATAGTGATAGTGAGCAGCTTCTATCGTGCCATCTGCAGGGCTTGTCATGGAGCTTTCATGAATCGGTTGAATAACGCCCGTAAAATGTAGTGTTTTATGCAATGTTGTGGATTGAATGACGTGTGTTTTGAGCGTGTGAATTTTGGCCTTAGAGTGACACCCCGAGAGAAGAATGAGCATGCAGGTTATAAAAAAAGTCTGATTGATGTGGGTCATCCATTGTACCTCAGTTTGATTTTCCAATGTGTTAATGTGGTGCCTAATATTTTTTCAAGTGCCGAGAGTTGGTTTAAGTAGGCAATTTTAGCGTTAATTAAACTCATTTGTGCCTGAATGAGTTGATTTTGTGTATTGCTCACATCAAGCGCACTTGCGATACCCGCTTGTTGCTTTTTCTTGGCGAGAGCGTATGACTCAGCGGCTAATGCAACTTGGCGTTTTGTTAACGCATATTGTTTTGTTTGACTTTCAATAGCGATAAGGGTGTTTTTTACAGCGGTGATTAAGATTCGCTTTGCAGCAACGATCTGGAGTTTATCTTTTTCAAGTCGAATTTTTGCGCTAATCAATTGTTGTCTTCGATTAATGTCATGTAACGGAATGGTCATTGTTACGCCTGCAGATTCATTGACATTTTTACCATTGTAAATGTTTTTTAAGCCCGACGTGACATTGTCTACATTCGTCAGTGTCCCAGTTTGAACATTGGCGGCGAGATCAAGTTGCCAAAATTGTTGATTTTTTGCAACGATATAGGCGCGTTCATCAGCACGTATGCTCGATTGTAGCGCCAAATATTCAGTATTGTGAAGGAGTGCTTGTTCAACAGAGGCCTGCAAGTCGGGTACAACGAG